>CAYJVQ010000019.1:0-11592 GCA_964373605.1 uncultured Gammaproteobacteria bacterium
TCAAAATTTGAATAATCATTTGAGATTGTCTTGATTTTTTGTTCAATGGTCATATTTTAACGACGTTCAGTTTTTGGACGTAAGTATATATGCGAAAAAATTCGCAACCAAATTTCTTTACCAATCGTTACAAACGGAGGCAAGCTGTGGAGAAATACAATCAATGGAAATAAAAGAGATGTTATCTGCCCTATTTTTAAAATATCTTGGAATTTCGTGCAAAAAAGTCCATCGTGTCTGTCTTAAAGCATTCGCGCAAAGAATCCAACTAACTGGACCTATAAACGATTGAGTATTCTTAAAAAATACGGAAGATTGCTGGAAAATCTCTCGTTCTGGGAATGAACTCAATATTTTACGGATAGATTCCAGTACATTTAATTTCGTTCGCGAATCTGCGTTGTAAAAACCATAAAATGTCTTTTTGTAATCGATTACTGGAACCGAGCGAGTATAAAGCTTTAATGCGTAATTTAATTGTTCTGCAAGAGTCTGATTTACTCGAGGATAATGTATGTGAACAGTTCGTTCCCGTAATGATGTCTCAAGACCTTTTAAAGACTGCTGAATGGATTCCACGGTATTTTTTTAGTAGGTCCATCATGAAATTCACGTTCTGTCGTAACGAACACGAGTATCGCCGTTGGATCTTGCTTAATCAAAGAACTGAAATGCTTCACAAGTTCTGGAACAATTCCAGTTTCATGCAATAATGGAATGAACAATACAAATTTTGGATGTTTATCTATGTGTCCAGTAAGTGGAGTTTTCAAATAATAAGAAACACGAAACAGAAAAATTGCGCCATAAATTGATTTCGCAATCAGCAACAAAGTGAATAGCCAAAAATAAATAAGAAATAAACTCATGAATGATTATAATTTTGAATTTGCATCAATACCGTTCGCGATTGCTGCAACTTCGGTTTTAACTTGTTCAAAAGGTTTCTCTGTATCGACAGTCATAATTGGATATTGTTTCTGTTCTATCAGCCAGTCAAAAAAACGCCTAAGGCGTGTATTAAATTCTGGATCGACAAATAATTCTCCGACTTTTCGTTGACTTAATTCCTGACGTTGCTTAATCATGTCGTCACTGGTCTTCAAATAAACAACAAGATCAGGTGCTAAATCCTTTTCTTGTGCCAAAACAGCTTTTGTCTCTTCAAAAATATCAATGCCTTCAAAATACTTCTGAACAAATCGAAATCCCAACAAACTTATTACCGACCGATCCATTACCATAACATAGGGTCCCCCTTTATATTGTTGCATGTCCTCATGTCGTTTCCTTTCAAGGTTCATAAAGAACTCAAGATTTTTCAAAGCTTCTTCTTTGTTTTTTGGTGGATAAGGAGGAAATTTTTCCGAACCCACCGCATAAACTACATACTCGTTAATAAGTTTATAACGATCCGGATTCATCGCCACTAGTTCACGTGACATGGTCGTCTTTCCAGCAAACGAAGAACCTTCAAAAGATAATTTGCGCATAAATTCAGATCACTGAAAAAGTCGATAATTTATATAAATCAGACAACGCACACATTATATTATGGTTCGATCAATTTTCACACAAGTTCGGAATTCCCACATGGGTCAAACTCTGGATGGGAATCGAACCAACGAGTTCTTTGAAGAATTTTAACATTCATGATCGGAACGATCATTCCGATCAGTTTCCATTCCCACCCACGTCAATTACAAGCATGTGGGAATCGAACTTTTTCCGAACTTAAATAATCGCTCAACCAAACAAAAAACCACCACTTTCGTGATGGATTTTTGACTGACAGCATCTGGGTCGCCAGACACTGTCACTCATGGCTCGGGGGGTGGGGATCGAACCCACGACCATCTCGTTAACAGCGAGCCGCTCTGCCGCTGAGCTACCCCCGAATAAATTTGAAATCGCCATGAAAATAGGGTGGCATATCTTCTCTCATATACCAAAATTCAGGAATCCGGACCTGACCCCATCCCAGCACATCATATCAATCTGATAATGCCGTGACAAGAGCAAGAATCAGGGTAGGTAATAAAAAACGACCTCAACGAGTGAGGTCAGAAGACGAAGTGGAACGGTCCGGCTGGATGGCCGAAACAGAGACAGAGCGCGCCACGCCGCGTAAATTACGCAGTAACAGACGACGGCGCAGAACGACGATTCCACTGAGCACATGCCCGAGAAGCGAGCAAACGCCGAGCGTGAGAGCGGCGATGAGCGTCACATCAAGAAAAATCTGAAACGTTGGATACAAGACGAGCAGCCCAAGCGCTACGTACTCCGCCCCAACTTTAAATTTCCCGAATCGATTCGAGCGCCCGTCGCCCATTTTGAGCCAACGTTTGATCGGACGCATGACGGTTAGGGCGAGCGCAACGCCGGTCAAAGCGATGATGAGCCAACCGCTCACAATCCCCCACCCCAAAACGTACAAGGCGCTGAAGAAGCGAACTTTATCCGTGATCGGATCGAGCGATTTGCCCAAGTGAGTCACCCCACGCTCTTTGATCCGCGCCAAAACCCCTAAACGTCGCTCCGATTCAAGCGACAGAGGCGGTCGAGATCCTTGCTGATAATGAGCCAGCGCTCCATCAGCAAAATCAAATGTCGCACTGACCACGAGCACAACGGTCGCCAGCCAAAAAAAATCGAGCAGATAGAACAGCGTCATCGGAATGCACAGGAACAAACCGGTGAGAGTCACTCGATTGGCCGTGAGGCGACCCGGCATGAAGCGCTCTGAAAGAAAGTGCCCTACCCACGTCGACAATCCGGCAACCCATTTGAACTTTCGATCGAGCTCCCAACGTACGAACTTCTTCAATCTTTTGTCGTTCATGATTCCCTCCGCACGCAAAAGGCATTCTAAACCCTCAAAAGAGAATCGTCAATAAAAACAGGCCCTAAGGCCCGCTTTTATTTACCAATCTTCGTTACTCTCGTCATCCGAAGAGTCATCTGAACCGACTCCGCCTGCTGGCTCATCATCCGACTCTTCATCGTCACCCTCGTTTGTATTTTCTTCCCAGCTGTCGTCGTCTCCCATGACGAAACTGAATGGAAACACCATACGTGTTTTCAGACAATTATGATTTAGTAGACACATGATACCGCTCTCGAGAACAGGCTTGCAAGGGGTTGTCAAGGGGGTAAAATAAAAGCGATGGAAAAAATTATGAAGAACGAAAAAAAAAATCCGCCACGAAACACCGCGACCCTGCTTCTGCGCTGGTACGCTCGTCACGGCCGAGATTTGCCCTGGAGAAAAACGCGTGACCCATACAAAATTTTGGTGAGCGAAATCATGCTCCAACAAACGCAAGTTGATCGGGTGATTTTATTTTACGATCGTTGGCTCAAACGTTTTCCGAATTGGAAAAAATTGGCCAACGCCTCAAACGCGCAGACGATTCATACCTGGGCCGGACTGGGATACAATCGACGATCACTCATCTTGCGAGATATTGCCAAACACATTATTCAACATGGTATTCCAAAAACAGAAACCGAATGGAAAACACTGAAAGGGATTGGAGATTACACCGCGGCGGCGGTTTCTCTTTTTACTTTGGCACAGCGAACGTTCCCGATCGATACAAATATTCGCCGCGTCCTTGGCCGTCTCCTGCTTGGTCATCCCTACCCCCAACCCATTCACGATGAGCCCATTCGTCAACAGGCGGATCCTTGGCTAAAAAAACAGCAACGCTCTGCGGATATCCCTCAAGCGCTTTTTGACCTTGCAACAGACATCTGCAAAAAAGTTCCGACGTGTGTGCGCTGTCCGCTTCGCCATCAATGCAAAGCCGCAAAAAAATTTCTCCTTGGACGCGTGAAAATTCCAAAACAGATGATCAAAAAAAATCCTGAACGCCGCTATCGGAACAAACCCCATCCTGACCGTATCTACCGAGGTCGTATTCTGAAACTCGTTCGTGAAAAAAAACGCGTCCGGCTCGATGAGTTTGGATCGCTCATTGATGATTCGTTCGTGAAAAAAATGGATTCACCATGGGTGAAGTCCATGATCCTGCGTCTTCAACACGAAGGATTTTTGAGAATAAAAAAGAGAGTGGTATCCCTTTCTACTGCATCAAGAAATAATTCACCTCCCGTACCGGAACAAATTTAACCATGTCGTACATGAACACAGGTTCATTGATCTCAACGAATTCATTTTGACTTTCCGGTTCTTCAAGCGATGTCACCTGCGTGACGTCCGGTGGTTGAACGGATAAAATCGCCGGAGAAGGTTCACGAAGTGATGAGCCGACAAACGTAAAAACAACCACTAACATTCCGCCGGTAAGAAGGGGGACGGTAAACGTCATGAAGCGATTCCATCTTTGTTGCCTGATTCCGTGATCCAAAAAATAACGCGAATACAAAAGCTCCCGTCGAAGTTCGTACCGATGCAGAGCTTCTTCCGGAATTTCGACAGACCCCATTCGTTCAAGCAGGGATTCAATTTTTAGCGGGATGTGGTTCATAAGGAAAAGCAGTGGAGTCTTTGATTGGCGGAGTCACAAAAGACAAGTGTTCCGTCATGAGCGTTTGTAATTTCTTCAAAGCGCGGTGGATGTGAGATTTTACGGTTCCTTCTTTCATCTTCAGCGTACAAGCAATCTCCGGTACGGTCATCTTTGAAAAAAATCGAAGAGTTAAAATGTCATGCTGTTTTTTATTTAGCTGTCGCATACTACGGCGAAGAAGAGCGATCTTTTCTTTCAAATCTTTGGCATCTTCTCCCATTTGGTAAGCGATATCCGGTTGAAAATCATCGTGCCCGACAATTTCCGGCGCCTCCTCCATGGTAAGTTCGAACAATTTTGCCCGTTGGCGATAATAGTTGCCGATCTGTGCGACCGCGATCGCGAACAACCAAGACTTAAAAGTGGCGCCTTTACGAGGACGATAGCGATGCAAATTTTTCAACGTCTGAAAAAAGGTTTCGCTGGTAAGATCTTTTGCTAATTCCGCGTTGCCGGTGCGATTGTACATAAACCCAAAGACGGGACGGTAGTACGTATCGTACAACCGCCCGAACGCCTCTGGGTCATGTTGGGCATTGGCGACCTCCTTTTGTGTGATTTCCATAGAAAGTTCGACCTTGCAACATGTATATCACCAGTATAGCAAATGCGTTGCGCTCTCAATGGGGTCAGGTCTTGCTAATGCGCTCTCAATGGGGTCAGGTCTTGCTAATGACTTTTTTAAATCTAAAAAGTCATTAGCAAGACCTGACCCCATTTTCCCCATTTTCAGTTGCGTTGCGGAAATACAGAAGGTAGAGTGTAAGCAGACGGGAGGTGCACCATGAAACTGCGAGGCATTAACTTTGGCCCGATCTGGGGCGGGTCCGGTGTTCAAGGATTTTTCGGTGAGGGATACTGGTATCACTCGTGGCTTGAGTGGCTGGGGCTCGACTTTTCAGGAATGACGTTTGTAGCGAAAACCACAACCCTACGCGCTCACACGGGCAATATGCCTATGCGCGAAGATCGGATCACGCCAAGGGAATACCTCCCACGCTGTATCGCCGTAAAGCCCTTCAAGGGAATAGCGCTCAACGCCATCGGCCTCAGCGGTCCCGGGGCAAAAGTTCTTCTGGCAAAAAATAGGTGGCAGTTTCATCGACATCCATTCTTTCTTTCATTCATGTCCGTAAGCGCAACTATGAATGAACGGTTTGATGAGCTTGAAGGATTCATCAAATTATTGGCGACACAACGGACCAAATTTGAAAGCCCGTTTGGACTTCAACTCAACTTCTCCTGTCCGAACGTCGGTGTGTCCAGTAAAACGGATGAATTGATATCGGAGATTGAAATCGCCCTTGACATAGCGGCAATCCTGAATATTCCGCTTGTTCCAAAACTGAACATCTTGGCTCCCCCATCAATTGTTCGCCGCCTGGAAGCACATCCCGCCTGCGACGCTGTGTGCGTTTCAAACACCTTACCGTTTGGAGCGCTTCCGGAACGGTTGGACTGGGAAAAACTCTGGCCTTTCGGTTCCCCGCTTTTGAAGCGCAAATTGAACACACCAATCGCGGGCGGACTTTCAGGCAAAAACCTGTTCCCGCTCGTACGCCGATGGGTTCAACGAGCCAGAGCGTGTTCGGCTCATTTCCCCATTAACGCGGGAGGTGGTATTCTCACGCCGGACAACGCCATTTCCCTTCTGCAAGATGGAGCCGACTCTGTCTTCATTGCTTCCATGGCCTTTCTGCGCCCATGGAACGTGAAAAAAACCATTCGTGCTGTTCAGGCATATGCCGCAGGAGAACGCGACTGATGAAAACGCTCGAAATACGCCGTCCGGATGATTTCCATGTGCATTTTCGCCAAGATGAGCTGATGTACTTGGTCGTTCCTTACACCGAAGCGGTCTTCGCCCGCGCTCTGGTCATGCCAAACATTCGCATGCCGGGAGTGAGCGCTCAAGGAAAAAAACCGCCTCCCGTTCGCACCGGAGAGGACGCACATTGGTATCGCAGACGCATCCGAGATGCCTGTCGCTTGGGAGTTGGCACATTTGAACCGATGATGACGATCGCGATCACGGACGAAACAACACCCAAGATAATTGAAGAAGCAAATCTGCAGGGTGTGATCGCCGGAAAAATATATCCAAGCGGAGTGACCACACACTCTGAATATGGAGTGAGCCATCTGCATTCACATCGGCTTCGCGACGTTCTTTCCACGATGGCGGATGTTGGAATGGTGTGTTGCGTTCACGCCGAAAAACCGGAGTCGTTCGTTCTGGATCGCGAAGCGGACTTCATCAAAATTCTCGACTTCTGGCTGTTGAACACTCTGGATCTCAAGCTGGTCATCGAACACGTCTCAAGCGCGGCCATGGTGCAATGGATAAAAAACGAAACGGAAACCGTTGGCGCCACGGTCACTGCGCATCATCTGATGCTCACGCTTGATGATGTCATCGGTGGAATGCTGTCACCGCACAACTTTTGCAAACCCATTGTCAAAAGGCCGGAAGACCGCGCCGCAATCCAACAAGCGGTGCTCAGCGGCGATCCCAAGTTCTTCTTTGGATCCGATTCCGCTCCGTACGACGTGAAACACAAGGAATCGGCTTCCGGTTGCGCCGGCATTTTCAGCGCGCCGGTTGCACTTGCCATTCTCGCGGAATTTTTCGAAGCGGCGGAGGCTCTCGATCGTCTGGAACCGTTTGTCAGCGAACTGGGCGCACGCTTCTACGGCCTCCCTTTGAACGAAGAACGGATCAAACTCGTTCGCAAGCCATGGAAAATCGAACGCATTCATGTTTCTTTTTCAGGACCAACGGTCGTGCCGTTCTGTCTTGGACACATCTTCAACTGGGGTTTTGAAACACGTTAACCTCAACACAAAACCGCCTCATTTCCGGAGCGGTTTTTTTTAGTCTCGAGACAAGGTTTGCTTTCTCAATAATCCCTCAATTTTTCAATGAGTGGGCTGGCTTGAATTTTTTCAAGCGCTTTGGCTTCAATCTGTCGAATGCGTTCGCGAGTCACATCAAATTCACGCCCGACTTCTTCCAAGGTATGCGACACGCCGTCTGTGAGTCCAAATCTCATCTCTAAAATCTTTTGCTCTCGCGGAGTCAGCCCATCCATCGCAACATGCACATAGTCTCGAAGAAGTTCTCGCGCCGCTTGACGATCCGGCGAAATGGTTTTTGTGTCTTCTAAAAAATCTTCCAACTTTGAATCCTCATCGTCGTCTCCGACAGACGTTTCGAGCGAGACGGTGTCCTGTGAAATTTTTCGTATGTGACGAACTTTTGAAATGGTTTCGCCCATCTCGGCCGCGATCTCTTCCGGCAAGGGTTCGCGCCCGAGATCTTGAATCAATTGGCGTTCAATCTGTTGAAAACGGTTAATGGTCTCCACCATGTGTACCGGTATGCGAATGGTGCGAGATTGATCCGCCAGAGCACGCGTAATGGCTTGTCGAATCCACCACGTCGCATACGTTGAAAACTTGTATCCTTTTCGATATTCGAATTTTTTTACCGCTCGAAACAGGCCGATATTGCCTTCTTGAATCAAATCCAACAACGACATCTGCTTGCCGACGAACTTTTTTGCAATGGACACAACCAATCGCAAATTCGCTTCGATCAAACGGCGCTCCGCCTCTTTCTCATTGCGTTCTTTTCGTTTTGCCAAACCCACTTCCTGCTCTCCATTCAACAGTGGAATCTTTCCGATCTCGCGCAAATACATCTGGATCGAATCCTGCGTCAACTCCGGAATCACCAAACCTTTTTGCTTTTCATGGGTCATGCGGATCTTGTCGTACACCTCTTCACGATCGCTTTGGTGACCTAAAATTCCTTCTTTCAATTCGATAAAATGAATCCCGACTCTCTCCATGCGATCCAAAAATTCCTCAAAAACGGGAACATAATCTTCCACTTCCGTAAACGTAAACAAAATTTCGTTTTCCGTAATGTATCCGCGTTGTTTTCCCTTTTCAATAAGATAATCCCGTGTGGCTTGCGTGGGAGGTTCGGCTCTTTTGTATCGAAGAACATTTTTCGGAATTTTCCTTTTTTGCAACGCCTTCCTTTTGACCGTTTTTTTGGCTTGAATTTTTTTAAAAACTTTTTTCGCGAATTTTTTCTTTGCCATACAAATAAACCGTCTCATCGCTTTGAACGGATGAGAAAGTTTTACGAAAGATTATTTAATTGACGAAGGAGTTGTAACACCTCTTCGTTGTCGCCAGCGAGCTCTGCTTGGCGCAACTTGCCCGCAACCTCTTTGCGAACCTGTTGACCGTGCTCGTGAGCCATAAGTACCAACAAACGATCGACTTGTTGTTGCACCGCGGATTCCGACAAAGAAGAAAACGTTTTTTCAGCGAGAAGAGAAGTTTCATCGAGAAGATGCAAAAGATCTTCTCGTTTTTCGCGCTCTATTTCGTCTCGAAGTCGGAAAAAAAATGGTTGATCGGGTGCGAGTCTGGCAGAATCATAAAGGTTTTTGCTCCGAATGTAAAGGTCGAACAGAGGGAGAGCTTCCGGCACTGTTTGTGCAAGCTCGAATGGAATCCCCTCCCAGCGTCCCGGCTGATTAATCATCAACCCCACGATCAGCTGATAAGCCTGAAATGATTTGGATCGTTTGAGTTTTGTCGCGGTTTGTTCCTGAGCCATCGCTTGCATACGATTGGCTTTTGAAGGGTCTTTGAGAGATGATCCTAAACGTTGAGCCTCCACTCCGAGCAAACTCGCCACGACGCCGACCCAATGTTCTTGCTCCACCGCATCTGTTATTTCCCCCAGCGCCGGAAGCAGTTCCTGCGAGACGAGACGCTTGTGATCCACGTTGGTCAAATCGCGACCTTGTGTCACGCGAGCAATCAAAAATTCCATGATCGGAACCGAATGAGAAGTCATCTCTTTCCATTGGTCCGGATCTTTTTGAACAAGTTCGTCCGGGTCTTTCACCCCTTGGGGAAGTATCACGGCGCGCACATCAAACCCAAGCCCTCGCGCCAAACGGATTCCACGCTTGGCGGCATTCAATCCGGCCGCATCTTGATCAAGCGCAAAGACCAGCGTTTTTGTGTAACGAGCGAGCAAACGCAATTGAGCATCGGTCAGCGCTGTTCCGGAACTGGCAACAACCTGCTCGACTCCGGCTTTATGGGACGCGATGACATCCAAATTTCCTTCCACAATAATCACGAATTTTTGCTCCTTTATCGCGCGCTTGGCAGTATCCAAACCAAACAACAGCTCCCCTTTGCGATAGACCGGCGTTTCAGGCGAGTTCATGTATTTTGGAGATGAGAAAGACGCGTCAGAGGCCGGAAGAATGCGGCCGGTGAATCCAACGGTGTTGCCATGCTGATCGCGAAGTGGAATCATCAGCCGCTCGCGAAATCGATCAATCACTCCTGAACCGGAATGTTTTTTTTGCGCAAGCCCGGCGGCCACCATTTCCGATTCCGCATATCCGCGCTTGGAAAAAAATTCGCAAAGAGCGCTCCACTGGCCAAGCGCGCACCCAAGATGAAATCGTTCTGCCAACTCTTGGGGAATTCCACGTTGTTCCACATACTCCCGCACGTGATCCGCACCGGAAGATTGTTCAAGCACTTTTTGATAATAACGTGAGGCCAGTTCGTTCATCGCGAGCAAGCGCTGTTTGACATTGCTCTGCGTCGTTGAAAGTCTTCGCACTTCCACGCCAACTTTCTGACCAAGATGCATGAGCGCCTCTGAAAAATCCATGCCTTCCATTTTCATCACAAAACTAAAACAGTCGCCCCCTTCCCCGCATCCGAAACAATGCCAAATCTGCCTATCCGCGGAAACGTGAAAGGAAGGGGTTTTTTCTGAATGAAACGGACACACGGCTTTGAACCCTTGAGTTCCGGCCTGTTTGAGCGATAAATATTCGCCGATCAGCTCAACGATATCAATTTTTTGCTTAATTTCATCTTTGGAATCCAACATGCCAACCAGATTAACACTAGCCTTGCAGAACGGCAAAAGTCATAAACAAAAGATAGAGACAAATGAAAAGGATCCCCACCCATCTGCCGATCACGTGAACTTTTCCTACAAATAAACTGAACAAAAAAACCAGGGTGGCTAAAATGAGCGCGAAAGTAGAGAAAAAATTCATCAGTCCAAAGGGAAGCGGCATGATCAGCGCACTCATTCCAAGGATAAAGAAGATATTGAAAATGTTTGCTCCAATCACATTGCCAATGGCCATATGTGTATGGCCTTTTGAAACGGCCGTCACGCTTGTGACCAGTTCCGGAAGGGATGTTCCAAGAGCCACAATCGTCAATCCGATCAGATTCGCCGACAAACCAAGCGCAAACGCGATCTGTGTGGCTCCATTGACCACCCACGTTCCACCGATCCCAAGCGCGATAAATCCGCCCACGATAAAAAAAAGGGCTTTCCAAAGCGTAACAGATTGAATCTGTGCATGTTTTTCTTTCTTTCCGTTTTTGTTTGTAATGAGAGAAACAAGAAAAACGAGAAACAAGAAAAAAAGAATGAACCCATCCATCCGGCTGATCACGCGGTCACTTCCAAGAACAAACACCAAGAGAGCCCCGAGTAAGGAAAACGGGATTTCCTTCCAAACCGTTATGCGCGGAAGCGCGAGCGGTGCGATGATGGCACACAAACCCAAGATGAGAAGAATGTTTGCCAAATTACTTCCAAGGATATTGCTGATGGCGAAATCCGGTGATCCGCTTGTCACCGCAATAATGTTCACAAAAAGTTCAGGGGTGGTCGTTCCAAGGGCCACAATCGTCAAACCAATGGTGAGGGTGGATACTCCGAGACGTTTCGCCAAAGCGGATGCACCGGAAATGAGATATTCTGCCCCTTTGATTAAAAGCAAAAAACCTCCGACGATCAACAGAATGTTTGTAAACATAACACAAAATTCACGAGAGATCGATTGCCTTAAAAATACGCAAAAATGCTTCACCAATCAACGTGTTACCGGCATTTATTATAGCACCATTGGCTGATGCTGCCCATAAGACCCTTTGCACAATTACCTTTCGGCTGGATTTGGCGTCTTACGGCCTG
>CAYJVQ010000020.1:0-11443 GCA_964373605.1 uncultured Gammaproteobacteria bacterium
GGTGTGGGGAAAATGAATTCCCGTCCCGTCCTCGCTTTGGCTGGTGGCGATTTTCATAATTCAAAAAGAAAAAGGCTGGTCACCGACGTTTTAAGTCAGCAACCAGCCGTTGAAACCCAATTGGGTTATGGTCCGTAGCCCCAGCACTCGCGGCTCGCCTCCATGGTCCCGATGTTCCGTAGATACGCCAGATCGCCGGTCTTCTGCGCTTGTTCGGCCAGGCGGCGATCGCAGTCGAGATAGAACGCCCGCCCCTCCGGTTCGACGCTTGCGAGAAAAACTGCCCACTCCTGCCTTGCTCCTTCACGAGCCGCCTGCTTGTAGAAATCATTGGCGTGGATGCCAACGAAAATCGTAAGTACGGCGCAAGCAGCGACCGCCGCAATTTGCCGGAAAGCGGAAGCGAAGTGGTAGCTTGTCGTGAACTGGTTGTGGAAACTACAACGAGCCTCGAACGCTTTGTGAGCGGCGTCTTTGGCTACCGCGAGCTTCTGCTCGTCGCAGATAAGTCGAGCCAGTAGTGCATCGAACTCGCCCGTGTGCCCGTCATCGGCTCCTTCCTTCTGGTCATGGTAGTAGTGGGGAGCGTAGAAACGAGACTGTTCGGCGGTAAGACCGAATCGCTCCTTCATTGAGCCGACGATGTAGCCGTAAGTCTCGGCGACGAGAATCTCGCCAAAGACGCGAAGCGTGATGAGAACTCGGAGGTCGTAATCCGCTTGCGGATAACCGACGAGTTTGTACAGCTTTCTCACGGTCGTGCGAGTGAGCGGCGAAGCCGCGGTGTTGAGTGCCCGCTTCTTCAGTACGCCCATGCGTTCGAGATCGTAGACCCGTTCATCCTGATGTGTCGGCGCACCCTGCGGAATTTCATCCCGCAAAATATGCCGCACTACTTCCTTTGCGTCCTCGGCCTCGAAACCCTGCTTTGCTCGCTCGTACCATTTCACGAACTCTGCGGAGAGGTAGCCGAGCTGAAGCAAAAACCGGATGACGACTTCGTTCGCAAGTCGAGCGAAGTTTTGGAAGAACGGATGCCGGTGGAACTCCCGCATGAGGGAGTTTTCGTACTCGTTGTAGCGGAGTACAAAGTCGTTAGTATCACTGTTTTTCAAGGTTCGCCTCCTTAGTTTGGGATTGATGATTACTCTACAGAGCCCAAGTACATATACCAAAAAAGACGCTCCGCGTCAAGGTTTCGGAAACAAAATTTTGCTTGAGGCATAGCCCAGCCAAAAGTGGGGAGTGGAGGCGTTCGACGGCACTAGAAATTTTTGATAAAATAGGTTCGAGTGTCATCGTATAAATGCTCCAACCAAAATCACCTCGTTGCCGAGGCGATTTTTAAATGTTCACTGGAGCCGATGGTGGGACTCGAACCCACGATCTCTGCTTTACGAAAGCATTGCTCTACCAGCTGAGCTACATCGGCAAACGTTCGTGGAATACATCGAGACCGCTCTCAAAACTCGCGAGCTGTCGGTGCGCGGGGTGAGAGACCTCACATCAAATAAAATACCTGATCGCTGCCTTTGCAAGATATTCTTTCACCACATCTTCCAAAGTTTTTTTGGGAACGATCGCCGCTTTCAAGTGCAATTGCACTTCTGAAGTCTCCTCTTTCCGCTCTTCCACTTTCACAATCACATACTCCCGTTCAGATTCCAGAATTCCGCTGCGTTGTCCAACCGGCAGTTGCGCAACATCGGCCCATTGGGATGGAAGATTTAAAACGGCAACGTCACCTAAATCTTTTTCCGGAACACTCCCGGGTGCTGTCAGCTCTTGTTCGATTTGTGTACGGGCTTCGGCTTGCCACTCCGCGTTTGCGAGCACATATTCGCTCATTTGCAGGGCAAGCACAATAGACTCGATAATACGTTTTTTGAATTGCTCACGAGTCCAACCAAACGTCTCATTCAATTCCTTTGTGAAAACTTCCTCACTTTGTTGATTCTGAACGACATCCAGATAATATTGTTCCACACGCTCTTGATCGAGCTTGATTCCCGTCCGCAGGGCAAGCTCGCGAATCACGGCTTTATTGATGAGGGCATCCAAAATGGTCTGTCGAACGATCTCATCTGATGGAAGCTCCTCGTTACCGGTTGATTCCATGTATTGCAACAGCGCGTTGTGCTCATCGATATAATCGCGCATGCTGATCATGGTTCCGTTGACGAGAACGGCGGGAAACGGAAGGATGGACACCACGGTTCGTGTCAAAGGATTGGTAAGAGACAATCGATAAACAAGCAGGGTCAAAATAACGAGAAACCCGATCAACGCCAACAAAACAAAAACCGATCGGGGAAGAAATCGAACCGGAGCCGCTTGGGGCGGTTTTGGATCTTCCGTCGAAATTTCAGATTTTGCAATTTGCATAAGATTTTTTTCAAAATGCTTGGAAGGCGGATTTATTGAAAAAGTAATACCACCATTTCGTCGCATTCGCAACTGGCGGACGATCTTGCGTTGTATCTAACACAAGATCAAGCGGATCCGACGGATCTTCCCCTCTCTCCGCTTGTCCCTCTTTGTCTCCCTTCTGTGTCTCCTGAATCACGATCACCTGCTCCCCCGGCTTTTTCATTCCCAATTTCAACCGTGCCTCGCGTTCAATGAACGATTCGGTTTGTACGGAAGTTTGCAGTTCCGTCAGGGTGATGTTGCGTGCGAAAAGCGCCTTTGCTTCCGATTCCAAATTATTAATTTCTTTTTGAATTTCGCGTGTTCGAAAATATTCGCGCCCGAACGTCACTCCAAGAAACAAAATAATCAAAACATTGACGACAAAGAGAAATCGCCAACGAAAGAGGTGTTGGAGGAATGTTAATCGAGGTTTAGGCATGAGAGGGACCGCTCTCAAAACTCGCGAGCTGTCGGCTTGCGGGACGGCGCCACCTCTTCAACGTCCATTTTAGGACGTTTCAGAGGCTGGCTTGCCCGCGCACCGACATCTCATCGAGTTTTGAGAGCGGTCTCTGTTACAGATTTGACTTTTGAGATCCTTGATGATGTTCCTCTCTCAAATCATTAATCAAATTATGTATGCGCGCGGGTCGGCTCACGCGATCAAATTGAATGTCAGCAGACGAGCCCGCCAGTTCGAGTCGAATGGAACCATATCGAAAAATGGTTGCCCAAAACCCTTTGATCCGATAACTCGCCTCATCAATCTGGAAATACGGCGCCTCGGTGACGATCCGATCGAAAAAACCGCGCTGGTCAATATCCACCACCCGTTTGTCTGTCACGATGAAGACCGTGCCGGTCCAGGAAAAAAACTGTCGCATCAGAAACACAAAACCGGAACCGACCAGGCCGAAAAAAACGACCACTCCGCCCACGCCTTCTCGAAAAAGGGGAAAAAGGAAAAAAAAGGGGATGAGCAGCCAAAGGACATACAGAAAAAATCTCCAAAAAAGAGGAAAGAGCGATTGACGAACAATGGCTAATATTTCCTCGTGTGGTTTCAGTTCAAAGGCGGGTTGTTTCATAAATTTTCAGAAATCCCTTTTGCTAAAGCGAGTTTTTCAACAATCTGAAAGCGCGCCTTGCGGCCTCTCGATCATCCCATGGAATTTTACGTCCGTGAGCGACCGCCATCACCGGTTCACTTCCTTTACCTGTTATCAAAACCAGATCGTCCGGTTGCGCGAAAGAAATCGCGCGATAGATAGCTTCTTGCCGATCCAAAATGCGAAATAAATTCACCCCGTCTTGTTTCCCTTCTTGCATGGCCGCATCGGCAATGTCGTTTATAATCTCCGTTGGATCGTCATCATACGGATCTTCATTTGTCACAATCACGATCGTTGCTTTTTGTGCCGCCAGCCGGCCAAGAACAGAGCGGCGCGATACATCGCGCCCACCGCCCGTCGAACCCAATACGTGAATCAGTCGCGCATATCCCAACAAATCCACCGCATCGTAAGTGGCCTTCAGCGCGGCCGGCTCCGGACCGTAATCCACGATCACGATAAATGGCTGTCCTTCATCAATCACCTCCAACCGTCCGGGAATGAACTCAAGTTGAGCAACCGCCACGGCAATCTTTTGCAAGGAAAGGCCGAGCGCTTGGCACGTCGCGATCGCGGCGAGCACGTTTTCCAAATTGAACTTTCCGATCGGGTGGAAGGTAAAATTCACTTCGTCGATGCAAAACGTCGTCCCATTTTTTTTCATCTGAACGTGTTGAACGTTTTTGCCAAAATGAGACGCTTCTCCGGCGCGAAAGGAAAGAAAGTAGGGCGAATACTCATCAAGCGCGTTGACGACGGATGCTTTTTTTATCGATCTCCCATCGATCACTTTTTCCTTCGCCTTTGCAAGCTCGGCGAAGAGCCGCCCTTTTGCCGCGCGATACTTCTCAAATCCGCCGTGTGCCTCAATATGTTCCGGAGTCAAATTCGTAAAAACGGCAACATCGTAGTGGATTCCAACATGGCGAAATTGCGCCATTCCCTGTGAGGAAGATTCAATCACCGCGTATAAACATCCGGCATCCGCCATCTCACGCAACAAGCGTTGTGTTTGAAAACGTCCGAGCATGGTCATTTTTTTATCGTTCGCCCATTCGCGGTCAGCGACTTTGAAGCCAACCGTTGTTGTCCATCCCACTTTCGCTCCGGTGAGTTCCAGAATGCGCCCGATGAATTGAACCGTGGATGATTTTCCGTTCGTTCCGGTCACGCCGATCACAATCATTTCTTCGGAGGGATGGCGATAGACCGCCGCGGCCGCTTGCGCGAGCAAAAAGTGATACCATCCAATCATCGGCTCCGGAATAAAACGACGAATGAACCCTTTGATCATAAGACCTTTTTCAAAGCCCACACGGCCGCGTTAAACTGATCGCCGCGATCAAACTCGTTCTGAAAAATGCCAAAACTAGACGTTCCGGGAGAAAGCAAAACAACATCACCCAACTTTGCTTCATCGGTTGCGGCCTTCATCGCCTCTTGCATGGAACCCACGCGCACGATCGGCGTTTCCGATCCGATCGCGCCCGCGATATCCTCAAACGCCGAACCATCAAACAAAATGGTCAGACGACATTCGCGGCGAATATGTTCGGACATCTCGTCAAATTTCAAACCTTTCGAAGATCCGCCGGCGATCAAAATAATATTTCCCCCATTGCCGAAACGCTTAAGCGCCGCGATAACGCCTTCCGGTGAAGTCGCGGTCGTGTCATTGATGTACAAAACGCCTTCAAATTCAGCAATGAGCTGTTGCCGTCCCGGAAGTCCGACAAACGATTTGAGCGTGAGGTGAATGTTCTCGTCCGGGACGCCTGCCAGATGAGCCGCGAGCGATGCGGACAGAGCGTTCATGATATTGTGTTCCCCTTGAAGCGTGGTGAGATCGGACACATGAGCGAAAATCTTCTCCGAACCATCCCCTTTCCACTTGAGGGCATCCCCGTCACGATACGCGCCTCGCTTGCCTTCCAACAAAGGTTGAGAAGAAAACCAAAAAACTTTTTTTGAGGGAATGCGCGCGGCCATCTCTTCCATCATTTCTTGATCCGCATTGAAAAGAGCGAACTGATCTTTCGTCTGTTCTTTAAAAATCAATTCTTTTGCCCACAAATAATGCTCAAATGAATCGTAGCGATCCAAATGGTCTTTGTAAGCATTTGTCAAAAGCGCGATCTGTGGCCCGCGACCCAATCCTTCCAAACTCTCGAGCAACCAAGAAGAAAGTTCGAGCACGATCGGCACCGGTTCTTTTTCTTCCAAAATCCAATCCAAATCTTCAAGCGGCGAACGGGTAATATTTCCCGCGACAACCGTTTTGGAATGAATCGTGGAAAGCATCTCGCCCAATAAAGCCGTTGTCGTTGATTTTCCGCGAGTGCCGGTCACGCTACAAATGGGAAAGGGACAGTAGCGAAAAAATAACGACACATCGCTCTCTGTGGGGATCCCCTCTTTTTTTGCCAACTGGACAAATTCCGATTCTCGAGCCACTCCCGGATTTTGCATGACCAAATCCACATTGGTAAAATCATCTTCATGATGTTCCCCCAAAACAAAAATGGGCGGGTAAACGGAACGATCCGCATAATCCTTTTTGTACAACGTGTACCACTTGGTGATTTCGTCAACCGATTCTTTCAATTCCGCTTCGGTTTTCAAATCCGTAATAACGATTTGCGCTCCGTGACGCATCAGCCATTTGGCCGCGCCAACGCCGCTTCCCTGTTTGAATCGTCCAAGGCCCATCACGGTCACCATGGCATCTTGAAAATTGTGAATCGATGAAAGATCGATAGACATAACGTGGTTTAAAATCTTTTTAACTTCCATGCCAGCCGCACGATGAATATTCCCTTCCCGATCTGCCAAAACATACAGAGATATTGTACCACAGCGCGCGGCCAAGAAACTTTTTCGTATTTTCGACGTATGGACAAACCCGGAAGATCCACAACGCCATAATTCAACCCGCGGGTTCGACAATAATAATTTAAAGACGTTTCCACCATAAAACCCCGAATAAACTTTGCCGGCACACCCTCAAACACGCGTCGTAGCATGGCTCGCTCGCCACTGATGAGCGGTAAATAATGACACACCCACGTCCAAAAACGGCCTCGATCCCGAAACCCGATGTTCATACTCCGCTGTCATGTCAAAACCGGCAAAAGCAAACGCTCCACATGCACCGGATCAAGTCCCATCAAATCCGCATCAAAAAAAACAAGAACGTCCGCATTCGTGTGTCTCACCCCGTAGCGCATCGCCTCCCCCTTTCCCTTTTGTTGAGATAAGGAATGAACCCGCGCCCCGGCCGCTTGCGCGCGTTGAGCCGTCTTATCCGTCGAGCCGTCTGAAATCACCAAAACAGAATCAATAAGTTTTGAGCTCGCAAGAGGACCAACAACACCCGCAATGGTGGCTTCTTCATTATACGCCGGGATGATGGCCGCGACGGTCGGGCGATTCATAAATGCTGGCGTACAAGCCGTTCCAATTCACGACCTTCTTTTTCCAAACAGACCGCCTCTTCATCTCCCGAAAACGCCTGCGAATGGAGAGCACCGAGTGTGCGAACAAAATAAGTCAAGCAGAGTTGGCGTTCGCTGTGCGCGATCCGATCCGAAATGGAATCGCCCACGATTTTTTCCGCAAAGGCCGATGCGAACTTGATCGGAATCATGTTGACGTTCACATGAGCGTGAAAAAAATCCTCTTTCTTCTTTTGTTCGCTGAAGTACCGTTTGAATGTGTAGCGAAACACTCGTTGACTCCATAAATAAACTTGCTCATAAAGCGGATCACGCGAGGAATACGCGCGGAGCGTTTGTGAAAGTGAATCCGATGCAAAATCGTGACCATGATCTCCCTCTCGATCTCGGACACACAAATAATCGGGTCCGATTTCAAGAGCGAGTTCGAGTTCGGCATATTCTTCGGTTTGCATCTGCTCTTTGAGAACACGATCTTCCATGTCTGAAATTTGATCCGGCGCACCCGCCCGATGAAGGCGATAAATATCGTCCATTTCTTCTTCAAGAAGATCAAGCTCATCCCGATGGAATATCCAGGGATTATTGCAAAGAAAGGTCATACAAAATATCTTCAAGCCGTTTGAGATTCCCTTTTGCTTGATCGAATTTCGTGCGCAAATATCCGGTGGCGTCCAAATCAAGCATAAATTCGATAATCATCTCTACGACATCGTGAGCTTGCGAAACGCGATCGCCGTGACCTTTTGTCACTTGCAAAACGGTATAACGGACGATTTCACCCGTGGCATCGGAAAGCCCGGCGAGATACACAAGCGGATCCATTGCGCGGGCATCAATCTCGCCCATTTTTCCCGTTTTCAAATACTGGGTAAACAAGAGGGCTTCCGCATATTCTTCGAGCGCGGCTCGATACGCGCCATCGTATCGTAAATTTTGAGCGCGCTTCATCAAACGTTCGGCTTTGGTGAATAAAATTACCGCTTCTTGAAGAAGATGTGCGGAGGATTTCTCATCGGCGCGGTGAAGAGCAAAAATGGCTCGCTTGCTCTTGCTGAGCGCCTCATTTGACAAGGTGATCACTTCGCGCCGAATCTGCGCAAAGGCGCGGTGCTGTGAACGAATTTTTGAAAAAATGGATGACATAGCGATTCTTTAATGAGTTCAATGAGAAAAAGCTTTAACGCAGCTATCATAAGCAACACCAGCCATTCAGACAAGCTCAAAGGAGTGACTTCGAAAATCGTTTGAAAAAACGGAACGATAAACGCGATGAGCAACAAAACGAAACTGATGCATACACTCACAAGCAACCATGGATTTGAGAATGGATTTACGCGAAAGATGGACTGACGAAGGCTTTTGATTGCAAACACATACAAGAGCGTATCGAGTCCGACCGCGGCAAACATGAATGTGCGAATCCTTGCTTCATCTTCCAGACGACCCAACAGGAAAAAATAGAATGCCGCGAGTCCCGCAATGACCACCACACCGATCGTCATGACAAGCCGCATCATCTCCGGATTGAGCACGGCTTCATCGCGTGGTCGCGGCCGCCGTTTCATCAAATCTCTTTCCGCCGGTTCCAATGTCAAACCAATATTCGGAAAGGTATCCGTCATCAGATTAATCCACAAAATTTGCGCGGGGATGAGCGGCAACGGCAGACCCAGCAAAATCGTGCCGGCAATGAGAATGATTTCCGTAAAACTTCCGGAGATGAGATAGACGGTTGTTTTACGAATGTTGTCAAAGATCACCCGCCCCTGTTCAATGGCCGAAGTGATTGTTCCCAGATTGTTGTCAAGAAGGACGAGATCGGCGACATGCTTCGCGGCTTCTGTGCCAGAACCGACCGCGACCCCGATGTCCGCGGCTTTGAGAGCGGGAGCGTCGTTGACCCCATCACCCATCATCGCCACCACTTCGTTTCGGCTCTGCAAAGCGTGAATGATTCGAAGCTTATGGCGCGGCTCAACACGCGCGAACACATTCACGCGATTCATCTGTCGTTCAAGCGCCGCATCGCTCCAGCGATCCATCTCTTCTCCGGTCACCACATCTCCATCCTGAACGGATAATCCAACTTGAATGGCAATCGCACGAGCGGTATTGGGATGGTCGCCGGTGACAATAATGGTGCGCACGCCTGCGGCTTTCGCTTCTAAAATTTGTTGTTTCGCCTCCGGTCTTACCGGATCGCTTAAACCGATGATTCCCAAAAAAACGAAATGCCCCAACGATTCGCGTGTGAGATCTCTTTGTCCGGATAAAAGATCTTTATTGGCAAACCCAATGAGACGAAATCCTTGAGCGGACCAGACACTCATCTGATCGAGCAATATTTTTTGTCGTGCTTTTGTTAACCGTTTCTTTTCTCCGTTCACTTCCACATGCGAACAGAAGTTGAGCAATCGTTCCGGCGCTCCCGAGAGTGTGTGCAAAATGGACCGACCCTGTTCATGCGCCGTTGCCAAATATTTGTACTGCGAATCAAACGGAATCTCCGCAGAGCGTTTGGTTCGCCGACGGATGTCTTGGACATCAAAACCGAGATCTTTCACAAACTGAAACAAGGCGCGATCTGTGGGGCTTCCGCGAAAGACAGATAAATCGCCGTCTGCAATGACATCCGCATTATTGCACCACGCCGCCGCCTGTAACACATGCCCAACCGTTTTGTGTTTTGGAAGTCCGCGCACGTGCGAAAAATCAAACTCGCGATCCATGGTGAAGACGTGCGTGACACGCATCTCCCCTTCCGTTAACGTACCTGTTTTATCCGAACAAATCACCGATATGCTTCCAAGTGTTTCCGCTCCAACGAGCCGGCGCACCAATGATCGGCGAAGTAAAATTCTGTGCATGCCAATGGCAAGAATAATCGTCACGGAAATCACCAGACCTTCCGGAACCGCCGCAACCGCGAGCGCAACGGACATTTTTAACATGGTGAGGATGTCATACCCAAGCCGGGGACCAATCAAAAAAAGAACAGCGATCAAAATCAAAATGAGAAGCGAAATGCGCTTTGCAAGCATGATCAGTTGTTGCTGAAGCGGGGTCACCGTCTCTTTTGATTCACTCACCAATTTTGCAATCTGTCCGATCTGTGTGTGCATTCCGGTGGCCACGACAATCGCCATCGCTTTTCCGCCAATCACCGACGTGCCCGCATAAACCATATTACTTCGCTCGGCAAGCATGGTCCCATCGGAAAGCGAACGCGTCTGTTTTTTGATGGGTTGGGATTCACCTGACAGCATGGCCTCGCTCACCATAAGCTCAACGCTCTGAATCAGACGCGCGTCAGCGGTCACATGGTCGCCTGTTTGTAAAAGAAGAATGTCTCCGGTGACGATTTCGCTTGCGAGAATCTGTTGTTCTACCCCATGACGACGAACCACGGCTTTGGGTTGTATCAAGGCGTGCAGATGCTCGAGCGCGCGATTGGCTTTGAGTTCCTGCACAAAACCGATGATCGTATTGATAAAAACGGCTCCCAGAATAATGCTCGTATCGGTCCATTCCTTCAGCAGGGCGGTGACGATTGCGGCAACGGCCAGCACAAAAATCATGGGACTCATAAACTGGCGAAAAAAAAGAATCCACCACTGCAGGGGTTTTTCGTTTGGAAGACGATTCGATCCTTCCTTTGTAAATCGTTTTTCTATTTCCGTTGTGCTCAATCCCTCTTTTGAAGATCGTAACGTTTGTAGAACGCTCTCAACGGATTGAGCATGCCAAAGAACCAAACGATGCATAGACTTTTATTCTATCAGAAAAAACAATGTCCGACTTGCACAACCTCTTGCGAAAAGGAGGAAAGACTGATACCATCTCGTCGCTCGTAAAAATTTTATGCGCTGGTAGCTCAGTGGTAGAGCAAGAGCCTTTTAAGCTCGTGGTCGTGGGTTCGACCCCCACCCAGCGCACCAAACTGGACTTCGCGATTTTTTGAGAGCCGAAAAGTTTTGTCTTGGTGTGGTTATACAATTCCGCTCGAACCCATTTTAGCAAGAATTTCTGATTCCGACGAACGCCTCCGCACCGCCGCAAAGCAGTGGCTACGCCTCAACAAAATTTTCTTCTCCAATTTCTGATTTTGCGCCCCCCCATTTTCTTTTTCAATTAAGGAAGAAGAAAATTTTGTTTTGGCGTTCTATGCTATCGGGCAGGCGGAGGCTTAGTGCCAATGCTCCGCTCGGACGGCGCGGCAGGAGTGGTTCAAGGGGAGGAATGCGCGCCGTCCTCGCTTGGTTTGGGGTGGAGGCGGCTAAAATGGCTAAAAATCAATGGTTTTTCAACCATAAATTTTAAGTATAGCAAAAGACTTGACAGAAAGGCAAATAAATGCTAATATGGAATGTAATTTGAGTTGGTGCATTACCGCTCAAATTAGCGAAAAATAGCTCTTTGATAAGCGAGATTTAGCGGAAATTCCTCTGATTGTTGCCGCTT
>CAYJVQ010000021.1:0-11247 GCA_964373605.1 uncultured Gammaproteobacteria bacterium
TGTCGCCGTTGTTCCCTGCGACATGCCAACACGTCCTATGTAAAATTTTGAATGGTGGGCCGGGAAGGATTCGAACCTTCGAAGGTCGAAGACCAACAGATTTACAGTCTGTCCCCGTTGACCGCTTGGGTACCGACCCCAATCAAATTGTGGAGCCGTCGTCGGGAATCGAACCCGAGACCTCATCCTTACCATGGATGCGCTCTACCAACTGAGCTACGACGGCATGTGAAACGCGGGAATCGTAACAAAAAAAATTATTCTTGTGAAGCCGCATCGTCCGTCGAACTTGTTTTGGCAATATATTCAGTTTTCAACTCGTCAAATCGACTTTCAAACTCCGCAATCTTTTGATTTTCCGGATTCACTTTTTTGAGCAACTGCAATCCATGTCGTGCGTCCTTCAGCGATCCCGAAAGAAGACTCACGTGAATATAAAGATCCAAATATTTCGGATTCTTCGAACGCTTCCCGACGGCCTTGCGCAAATAGGCGAGCGCCGCTTTTGTCTTATCAAGTTGAAGTTCAATGTCCGCCAGTGAGACATTCACGCTCGCATCGTTTGGCGAAAGGCGCAGAGCAAATTGAAGCGTTTCGCGCGCTTGATCGAACTCCTTTTTTGCTAAATACATGTTCCCCAACCCTTCATACGCATGCACACTGCGCGGATTGTGGCTGATGATATCGATGAAAATTTTTTCCGCAGGAATGTATTCCTCTTCACGAATAAATTTTTCCGCCTCGCCGGTCATTTTAAAAATCGTTTCTTGAGGATACGCATGTTGCCCTTCTGTTGCGCGGCGATTCAGCTTTTGATAATACTGCTCGATCGCGTAAAGCTTTTGAACAGCGCGGCGCCCAACGCGCGACGCGCCACGAACAGCCACCGAAGAAACTTTGGCCACTCCGCGCCATTTGCTTCGAGCGCTGCGCTCCAATTTCTCCCTGATAATCTTCGCCTTCAAATCTCGTTCTCGCTCCTCATGAATCGTCTGAACATCAATCACGCGCAACGCGGAAATTTTTCGTATCAAAACTCCCAGAATCGCCAACACGCTTGCCAGAGCTATCATGAGTGAAATAAACGCGATCATATCTCCGGTGTTTGAGCTTCAAGCACGTCTCCGGCGACAACGATGATGTCCTTAAACTGATTTAATTTAACGCTGGATCCGCCGACCAGCAAACCATCAACTTCTTCTTCTCGAAGAAACGGATAGGCGTTCTGACTGTCCACGCTTCCCCCATACAATACGCGCACCGCAGATGGTTCTGTCAACGGATATAACTCGAAAAAAAGCTGACGAATAAAGGCGTGTATGGCGATCATTTCAGATACCACCGGAGTTTTGCCACTCCCAATCGCCCAAACCGGTTCGTAAGCGATATAAAGTTGATCCCGATTCTTGAGTCGAACATTGAACAAAGCGGCGGCAAGTTGGGACTGAATCCGAGTGCGGGTTTGCCCCTGGGTATATTCTTCCTGTGTTTCTCCAACGCAAAGAATGGGAATCAGGCCGTGTGCGAACGCTTGACGCATTTTTTTATTCACTCTGTCATCCGTTTCGCCAAACAGATGTCGTCGTTCCGAATGTCCAAGAAGGATGTGCGTCACGCCGACCTCGGTCAACATACGCGCACTCACTTCGCCGGTAAACGCGCCGTGATCTTCCCAAAAGAAATTTTGAGCGCCAAGCGCGATCGAACTGCGCGCCGTCACTTTATACACTTCGGAAAGGGCGACAAAAGAAGGGCAAACGACCACATCGGCCGCAATCTTGCGACCGCGCATTGCCAAAAGCGTGCCTCGCGCGAGCGCAACGCTCTCACGCACTCCGACATTCATCTTCCAATTTCCAATGATGGTTTTCATATTCCCGCTTTTTTCAAAAAGTCTTCTTTCTTTTTGTAAGGTCCGACGACGGCCAAACTCATCCGAGAAAAATCAATGATCTCTTTGGCCACTTGTTTCACGTCGTGCAAGGTGAGCGCATCGATGATTTCCAAAAATTGCGGCAAAGATTTTTTTTCTTTCTTGAACATCGCTTGATTGGCAAACCACTGTGCTTGTTCAAACGTATCCTCCATACGAATGGAAAGTTGTCCGTGCAAAAACGTTTTTGCGTTTTTTAATTCCTCGACGGTGACTCCGCTTCGCAACACTTTCTTCAGCTCGTTCAGGATGGTTTGCATGGCAAGCGGCATGCGTTTCTTTTCCAGTCCCGCTCGAATGGAAAACACCCCTATATCGTCATACGCCGTGTTTGTTGCGCGCACAGAATAAGCCAGCCCGCGCCGTTCTCGCACCTCCACAAACAATCGCGAACTCATATTGCCACCCAAAATGATCGAAAGCAAACTCAACGCCGGTTGGCGCGAATCATCCATGCCAAAGGAAGGAAAACCAATCGCGATTTGAATTTGCTCCGTTTTTTTATTTTGAAGACGAACAGGCGGCGCTTCCCGGCGATTATTTTTGTCTGCGAACGCCGCAAAAATCGTTGGCTTATTTTTACCGTCGCGTGCACGGCCAAAATATCTTTCGACCGCACGCTTTTCTTTCGCATCGATATTGCCGGCAACCGCCAGCACCATATTGGACGGTTGGTAATACGCCTGATAGTAGTCAAGAATTTCTTCGCGGGGCATGTTCATCATCGTTTGAGGCGTGCCCGCGATATTCCATCCGAGCGTCTGGTTGGAAAACATGGCTTCTTCAAGAAGATCTTCCACATGGCGCATCGGCGTATCGCGATACATGTTGATTTCTTCGATCACCACGGAACGTTCGCGGTTAAGTTCCGAGGCATCGAATTTTGAATGGAAAATCATGTCCGAAAGAATATCGAGCGCTAAATTGAGCGCGCGTCGATCCACCTTCACGTAATAGCCGGTGACGTGCTTGTCGGTGTAAGCATTAAACTCGGCTCCGAGCGCATCGAGCGCACGGCTGATATGCTGTGCCGTTGGACGTTTCTTCGTCCCCTTAAACAGTAAGTGCTCGATAAAATGAGATGCTCCGTTGAGTTTTTTGTATTCATATCGCGAACCGACGCGCACCAAAACAAGAACCGTGACGGTATCTGTCCCTTGGGATGGAGCAAATAAAACACGCAATCCGTTTTTTAGTTTCGTTGTTTGCATAGAATGGTTGCAAGAAAGGGAGAAGTCATGAAGTCAAATTTTTATCAAACCACTCCTCTAAATCATCAATCTTCACCCGCACTTGCGCCATGGTATCGCGCTCTCGAATCGTGACCGCTTGATCCTTTAGTGAATCGAAATCCACGGTCACACAGTAGGGCGTTCCAATTTCATCCTGACGGCGATAGCGTTTTCCAATCGACTGCGTATCATCCATATCGGTTGCCCATCTCTGTCGCAGGCGAGCCGCCATCGGTTCTGCCACAGACGAAAGTTCATCCTTTTTGGAAAGCGGCAAAACCGCAATCTTAAACGGCGCGAGCGCTTTGGGAAGTTTCAGCACGACGCGCACATCCTTTTTCCCCTCTTTGGAAGTCGGGACTTCTTCTTCGTGGTAGGCTTCGAGAAGGACGGCCAAAACGGTTCGATCAATTCCAAAACTGGGTTCGATCACATGCGGAATGTATTTTTCATTCGTTTGCGGATCCACAAAACGCATGTCCGCTCCGGACTTTTCCCGATGACACGCCAAGTCGTAATCCGTGCGATACACCAACCCATACAATTCTGTGAGCCCAAACGGATACCGGTATTCAATATCCATCGTTCGTTTTGAATAATGCGCACGTTCTCCGTCTGCAATTTCGTGAAAAAAAAGATGTTCGTGTTTGATTCCGCAAAAATCGAGCCACGCTTTCATTTCCTCAAGCCAATACTCAAACCATTTTTCCCACTGCGAGGGATGAATAAAATATTCAAATTCCATCAAGTTGAATTCGCGCGTGCGAAAAATAAAGTTGCCGGGCGTAATTTCATTGCGAAAACACTTTCCTTGTTGCGCGATCCCGAAGGGAAGACGTTTTCGACTCGTGGTGAGAACTTGCGGAAAATCGACAAACATGGCTTGCGCCAATTCCCCGCGCAAATACGCCACGGATGAGGAGTCTTCTGTGGATCCGATAAACGTCTTAAACAACAGATTAAAATTTTTCGGCCGGGTAAAATCCGCTTCCGCGCCGCAAGACGCGCACGGTTTGGTGATATCCATCTGATCCGCGCGAAAACGTTCATGGCATTTTTTGCATTCGATGAGAGGATCTGTGAATCCCGCGACATGACCGGACGCCTCCCATACTTTTGGATTCATGATGATCGCCGCATCAATGCCCACCATATCCGCGCGAGACGTCACAAATCGATGCCACCAGGCGTTGACGATATTGCGTTTGAGCTCTGTGCCAAGAGGGCCATAATCCCAGGAATTCGCCATTCCTCCGTAAATTTCTGATCCCGGATACACGAATCCTCGCTGTTTGGCGAGGGAGACAAGTTTTTCCATTGTGACAGATGTAGGCATAGGATTGAGAGAACTCTGAAAAACTGATGGATTTTACTCAAAGAAGCGGAAGTTTCAAATCGTCATGATTTCGTCTTCTTTCAGCTGTCCCAATTCACTGATCTGATCCGCGTAATCTTTGGTCAGTTTATCGAGCTCATCAAACAGCTTAAATTTTTCGTCTTCGGTGAATTCGTTGGCTTTTTCTTTTTTTAAAATCTCTTCCCGCACTTCTTCGCGAACCCCGCGAATGCGAATACGCGCGTCTTCCATTTTCTCCTTCAACAATTTCACAATTTGTTTGCGACTCTCTTGAGTCATCTGTGGAATCATCACGCGAATCACTTGCCCATCCACGATGGGATTCAAGCCGATGCCGGAATCTCGAATGCCTTTTTCAATATTTTGCAACAGCGCCTTATCCCACGGTTCAATCACCAAACTTCGAGAATCCGGTATCTTAATCGACGCCAAACCTTTTATCTCCATCTTGGATCCATAGGCGGCAACGGAAAGATCCTCAACCAAAGCGGGAGTGGCGCGGCCGGTGCGCAGAGCATTGAATTCTTTTTTCAAATGTTCGATCGAGGATTGAAAATCAGGTTTGTGCGTGACAAGATAAGCGTGCATATGGTTTGAGACGATCTCGGTTTGAGACGGTCTCGGTGAGACTGTTGAAAAAACTCGATGAGATGTCGGTGCGCGGGCAAGTCAGCCTCTGAAACGTCCTAAAATGGACGTTGAAGAGGTGGCGCAGCCCGCAAGCCGACAGCTCGCGAGTTTTTCAACAGTCTCGGTTTCATTCTTTTGGCGTGGTGACTCCGACATATAACACCGAAGCGTCATCCGGGTCAATCAAAAGGGCGCGTGGCTCTCGACGGCTTGGAAATTTCTGCGTTTGCCATGTTTGTCCACCATCGGACGTGCGATAGAAGGTACCCGGCGTGACATAGTAAATGATGTTTGGATCTTTCGGCGCAATGGCCATCGCCTGAATGAGAACTTGTCCGGACGAAGTGAGTAAACTCATCGGCTCCCAGGTGAGACCGAAATCCGTGGAACGCAACAAACCGTATTGCGTTGCCGCAATGAGCGTTCCTCCGTCTTTTGTTTGTGAAAGGGCATGAACGTAGGAAGCTTTTGTCAATTCTTTCATCTGACTTTCGACCTTCTCCCATTGGTCGCCGCCATCTACCGATCGTTGCATTCCTTTTTTATATCCCGAAACGATCACTTGCCGACTATCTTTATTGCTTAACAAAATTTCCGAAATCGTGTCTCCCATTTTGAGTACCGTTTTCCAACTCTTGCCATCATCCGTGCTCTTCAACACGTCTCCATTGTTCAAACCGATCCAGACCGTTCCCTTCGTGTACCAATCAACCGCGATTTGCACAATAAAAATCTCTGCACGCGTTTCCACATAAGTTTCATCATCAAACGTGCGCATGCAATTGCTCGTTTTGTACAATCGATTGGCTTTTGCGATGTAGGCGACGCATGAATTGCCGGGATCAATCTCAACGTTCATGACGGTCCCATCACGCAAAGCTTCTTGACGTGGCAGTCGCCAAGACAATGCGCCGTCTTCGGTATAGACCAACCCGTTGCCTTGCGTACCGGCATAAAGAAAAAACTTATCCGATGGATCGATTTCCATGTTCAAAATGTCACTGGTGGCGAGCGTGCCCATGCCTTGTGAAGTCGGAACCGACACGACCTGCGTCCATGTGCTTCCCGCGTCCACGGTTTTAAACACGCCGCCGTCGGGAAGGGTGTTCTTCGAGGATAAATTCCAGCATCCTGCACCCAGCAAAACAAGAGAAAAAAGAATGGTCGAAAGACGTAGCATAAAAAGCGCATTAGAGAAATAAATGTTCTAAAGCTAAATGTGGATTGATGTTATGGCTCAAGGCCTCACGAACTTCCTGAATGCGCAGAAGAACGCGCCTTTGATGTTCTCTTGTCATCCTTTGTTCTTTCCTGCCCTCTTCTGCTTCAAAACACCACGACTCACATCCAATCGATCGCAAGAACTCATCACGCAACACTTCCGACCAATCATCCAAAAGCCGCAAAAGTCTGGGTGATTTATCGATTTCAGATTTAGGAATCAAATCCTGAACGGAGCGGAATTGCTCGGGAAGCGAAGCGGAAAACAGAGTGCGGGCATACTCATGAGCCAATTCTTTTTGCGCACGCAGTTCGCTATCTTGAAGAAAACGCAGAGCAAGACCCGGACGACCAAGACAACGCGAAGCGATTTGATGGGCCTCGTGGCGTCCCAATCCGCGCTTTTGGAGCGCAAGGGAAAGATCGATCCGAGAAACGATAGCCAGCCGAACGCATTGACAACGCGAGGCAATCGTTGGCAAAACCGATTCCACACTTGGCGCGCACAAAAGCAACAGTGTTTTGCCTTTTGGTTCTTCAAGTGTTTTGAGAAGAGCATTCGCCGCGCCGGTTGAAAGCAGATTCGCTTCTTCGATAAATCCGATTTTCCATGAACCACCCATTGAGGACATGGCAAGCCGCTGTGTTAAAAAACGGATTTGTTTGACCGAAATTTGTGCCTTGCGTTTTCCTGTTTTCTCATCACGCTCACGGTGAACAAAGGTGACATCGGGCGAAATCTCCAAAGGGAGATTCACACGCAAGAGGTGCCGGATAAGGGCTGTGGCAAGATGAGTTTTGCCAACATGGGAAGGACCCACAAAAAGAAGGGCGTGTGGGGTGCGATCATTGGCGAACAGGCGTAAAAGAACATCTTGAGCCGTTTTATGGCCGATGGTTTGCGCGAATGGTGACATAACCAGAACATTGTAGCATAGAAAAGCCGCTCATGAGAGATTGTTGTCATTTACGGCCTTCGACCTGGTCATTTAACGGGACAAAGCAGGTTCAGACAATAAATCTGTCGAGTCAAAAAAAATCTGGCAATTTCTGACACTATTTTTATGCTAACTTTAGCTAAAATACTGTTATTTTTGACTTGCCAGTCTTGACAAGTATAACAAAATGTGATACAGTATGTGCGTACCATACAAAACAAGAAAATCTTTTGGGAGAGAGTCCATTTGCTACCGATGGTCATGGGTAGCCGCAAACGATAGTTTGCGTTTACAATAACCATGCTTTGTAAGCCGGTTGTTGTGTGCATCTCTTTCAGAGACCGTTGAAAAACTCACAGATCGCGAGTTTTTCAAAAGTTTCTTTCCTGATAAAGATATGCACGCATCAACCGGTTTTTTGTCTTCCTGACTGACCCGGAAACACGGAGGAGAGAGTAAAGCCGTCCCATTAAGTCTCCCAGAGACGAGATGGGCGGAGAGTCTCAAATGGTTTCATTCGGCTTTCGCTGACTGAACCCATACGCATGAGATTCACGATCCACACCAGCCCTCGGGCAGGTTAATGGGTCACACTTTACCTCCGTATTCCTGTGTCAGTCTCAAACGGTTTACGACCTTATGAGAGCTTGCACGGGCATATTGGAAGATAAACGTTGAAGTGTGGCGCGTAAGTTACGAACCACGACTTCATCCATGCCAAGGAAGTATAATGTCGAACGTAGGAATGAACCGAACCGGCCTTGACGAGCGGAACTTGGTGTTCCGGCTCGTTTGCGCGCTGTGCCCGGCACTGCGCGAGCTTGGCTACCGCCAGATCGTGGGCACCGATGCCCAGGTCGAGGCGTGGCTGAGTCTTATGCCGTCTCTCGGAGAGGCCGCCATGCGATGCGCCGAACAGCGCATGGCGAGCGCTATTGGCCAACGCGATCTCGCGAAGGCCACCAAGCGGCGCGACCACCTCGCCGAGATCAAAGAGAAATGGCGGGCGTGGCTCGGAGAGGCCCGGGCGTCCGACAAGGCGTACCTGGCCAAGGTGGCGATGCGGGCGGCTTCACAGCCCCGGCATCCCACCGCCCGCCTCTCGTCCGTCTCTCGGGCAAAGGGGTCCGAGAATCTGCTCGCGTTGCGCGAGCAGATTCGGGCCGGCTCCGGCAACGGCGCCTCAACCAACGCCCCCACCACCATCAACTGACCACCAACCCACTCACCCTTGGGGCAACGAAAGCGTGTCTTTCGTTGCCCCACCCACCAGAGATCTTCATTTATCCATACTTGCAATGGAGATATCTGGAAGGGGCGACCAATTGAGTATGATGCGTATGATAAGTTCCATTGGTCGCATAGACCACTCTCTTCCCAACGAAAAGACGCCCTGTTTACAGGACGTCTTTTCTGTTTCTTTCATCCTACTTTCAGAACCTTTCCCAATATGATCCTTGACAAAAGTTGAAAAAACTGGTATCTTTTTATCTTGCCCTTTGAACATTTGGGTAAGATAAAGGCTTGGAGAGTTTGAAGATGAATCAGATGAAAAAAGTCGACGATCTCATGTTGCTCACTCCGATTTTTCCGGAGCAGATGCCATGACGCGCGACAAAATGACGAGAACGATTCTCGCAGAGCATTGGCTTGGATTTCTTCCTCTCAGGAAAAATCCACGCTTTCTAAAGCCACACTGCCATTGTCCGGGCGGCGGCTAGCGAGACAGTCCTCATCATCTCATCTTCACTCACACGACCGCATCCGAGCGGTTGTTTTCATTTCCGGAATATTTTTTGCAAGGATAACCCTCCGCTCCTTTCCAGGCAAGCTCGAACAAAGCGCGCATGGATTCCGCAATTTCTTTGCTCACGATGATCACAGCCAAAATAGCGGAACGATAGGAAAAGAGAAAGATATGATTTCCGCGGATAGTGATATCCCCATGAATCGGAAAATCGGAAAATGGCACAATCCTCCATTCTCCCACGCCAAGTTCAGGAACGGCTTCAGGGTTTGGATCGTTCATCACCGCCAGAATACGGTGCGGCGCCTGCTCGTTTTTCAGATTCCGGATGTGCGTCTGTCTGCCCTCTGAAAGTTCTTTGGACACAAGAGCTTCATCAAAAGCGATAATCTGCACAAACTCACCGCTCAATTTTTCAAAATTTTGTCGAACCGTTTTTAAACCCTCCGGACCTTCCAAATAACGAATTTGAGGTTTCGCCCCCTCTGCATTGTAAAGCGCAAAAAGCATGGGAAGGGTTTTTTGAAACTCTTTTTCTTTTTCCTCCAGTTCCTTTTGCTGGAGTCTTAAAATGGACAACAAACGATCCGGGCTCTCGGGCGAGTAAAAGCGTTTTTTTCCGCGCACAAACGTAGACATGAGCCCGCGACCGCAAAGCGATTCAATCATGACATACGTCGTTGCGCGATTGATTTTGGATTTGTGTGAAATGTCCTGCACGGGCGCCGGACCCAGTTCGAGCGAGGCAAGATAAACCGACGCCTCTTTATCGGAAAGACCGACGTGCCTAAGCTCATTCATGAGTTCATCCATAGGATCACATTATACCAAACTTCGCAAAATTTCCCATGTCCGGTGAGCTGTCTTATCCCACGAAAACTGTGCGATACGCATCATTCCCTTTCGAATCAGTTGGTCACGCAACAATGAATCATTCACCACGCGTTCCATTTGCTTTGCCCAATTTTCCGGTTCCTGCGGTGAAACATAAATCGCTCCATCGCCGACAACTTCATGATGGACAGGAAGATCGGAGAGGATTAACGCCGTTCCACAGGCCATGGCCTCAACATTCGAAATTCCGAATCCTTCATAAAACGAGGGAAAACAAAAGGCGGCGGTGATATTCATGAGGGCTGAAACATCCTCATCAGGCAAATACCCCATTTCGCGGATCAACTCACGCTGGGGCGAATGTTCAATCAAAGTTTTCATTTCGTGATATCCATACCCTTGCTCGCCAACCAAAACAAGCTCATAGGGATCTCCCACCCCACGGTTCTGTTTAAACAGTTCAAACGCACGCACAAGCATCGCCACATTTTTCTTTTTTTCCAGACGAGAGACAAACAGAAAAAAGGTGCGGCCCAAACGATGTTTGCGCAAAACGCTCTCCACCGTTTGATCCTCCATGCGTCGATAGACGGTCCTGTCCGCGGCAAGCGGAGTCACGGTCACGCGATCTCCAGAAACGGAATAAAGATCGCGCAGTTCCTGTTTGGTAAATTCTGAAACCGCTAAAAGTCGAGCGGCTTTTTTGATGGATCGTTTGGTCACGCGTGCCAGACGTCGGCGGATGGCCGGATCATACAATGGTCTGATGCGATGAAACGCCACGTCATGGATCGTCGTCAGAATCGGAACATCGAAACAAAATCTTGGAAGACCTTGTGATGGAACGAATAACGCTTGAGGTCGGTGTCGAAACAACTCCCAACTCACGCGACCCTGCATCCAGCCACGCGAAAATTTCCAATTCAAAACGTGAGATTCCCACCCTGGAGGAAGATCAGCAAGCGAACCGGAAAGCGGCGTCGGAGAATACAAAAAAACAGACTCCCCTTCCTTTAGCGGATCACGCTTCATCGCCTGTATGAGCTGGAAGGCATATTCTTCCACACCCGTACGTTTCTGTTTATTCGCCGACTCCGCATCGATGACATAAACGATTGGTTCTCCTGCCATATTTTTTATGGACTTCGTAGAGCTCATTTTTCTGTCATAAACATCTCTTTGAACGATAGGCGGGGTCTATTTCACATTTCAATCCCAGGGATAACCCAGGGATATCCCTGGGATTGAAATGTGAAATCCAGACCAGTCCGTTGGCCAAAAGACTTCTCCCCACACCCAGGGACGTGTTGACATGTCGCAGGGAACAACGGCGACAGTCCGTTGGCCAAAAGACT
>CAYJVQ010000022.1:0-11192 GCA_964373605.1 uncultured Gammaproteobacteria bacterium
TTTTCTATATCTCGTTGATAATCATAGTCTAATAAAGAGATTTTTATCTTTTTTCAAAAAACGCGAACATGAGATCGTGCCTTCCGCCTCTTTGATCCCGCAAAATGATCCGTCGGTTCTTTTTAATACCGCCGGTATGCAACCGCTCGTTCCCTACTTGATGGGTCTTCCCTATCCTTCCGGTTCAACGCGTATTGCAAACGTGCAAAAATGTGTTCGAACAAATGACATTGATGCGGTTGGAGACAAGACACACCTCACTTTTTTTGAGATGCTCGGGAATTGGTCCTTGGGCGATTATTTCAAAAAAGAAGCCATTCACTGGAGCTTTGAATTTTTAACATCCGCAAAAGAAGGTCTCGGACTTGATCCGTCTCGTCTGTTTGTCACCGTTTTTGAGGGGAATGAATATGCGCCGCGCGATGAAGAAGCCTACGGCCTCTGGAAAGAAATTTTTGAAAACCTCGGCTTGAATCCGGAAAAAAGAATTTTCTTTCAGGGAGCGGATTCAAACTGGTGGAGTCCCGGTGATCAAGGGCCGTGCGGACCTGACACGGAGATGTTTTATGATGTGAGCGGTCAATTCGCAAGCGGATTGACCGAAAAAGAATTTTTAGATGCCGATAAAAAACAAGAAGTCGTGGAGATTTGGAATGACGTCTTTATGGAATATGAAAAAAAAGAGGGGAAAATCATCGGCAAGCTCGCTCGGCAAAATGTGGACACCGGATCAGGATTGGAACGAGTGGCGTGTGTCGTGCAGGGAAAAAATAATGTTTTCGATACGGATTTGTTTGTGTCGGTCATGGAAAAAATTTCCGCTCTTGCTCTCAAAGATTATTCCGAGTCCAAACGCATCATCGCCGATCATCTGCGTGCTTCTGTTTTTCTCCTGGCGGATGGCGTCACACCTTCAAACACCGATCAGGGGTATATTTTGCGGCGACTTCTGCGGCGCGCCATCAAGCATGCGGACTCGCTTGGAATGCCGAAAAACTCTTTGATTCTTTTGTTGCCGATCCTTGTCGAAAAATACGGAGACCTGTATCCAAACGTGAAAAAAAAATGTGCGCAGATACAAACCGAGATTCATCGCGAGGAGAAAAAATTCCGGCAGACGCTGGAAAAAGGCATCAAAAAATTCGAAAAAATTCACACGCCTGTCATCTCCGGACACGAGGCCTTCCTGTTGTTTGCCACTTACGGTTTCCCCATTGAACTCACATCCGAACTCGCGAAAGAAAAAGGGGTGGAGGTTGATGTTCTCGGCTTTGAGAAAGAAATGAAAAAGCATCAAGAGCTTTCCCGAACGAGTTCACCGAAAAAATTTAAAGGCGGCCTGGCAAATACAGGCGAGATCACGACCATGCTTCATACAACCACGCATCTTCTGCTTGCGGGATTGCGTAAATATCTTGGAGAAGGCGTCCATCAGGCGGGATCCAACATCACGGAAGAACGAGCGCGTTTTGATTTTACTTATCCTGAAAAAGTTAATCGAGTGATTCTCGACCAGGTTGAAGCGTATGTGAATGAAGCCATCGCGAAAAAATGCTCTGTGCAAACGGATGTGATGAAAAAAGAGGAAGCAAAAAAGAGGGGTGTGGAAGGAAGTTTTTGGGAAAAATATCCCGAAACCGTGACCGTATATACGGTGAAATCCGATGACGGCATGGTGTATTCAAAAGAACTCTGCGGCGGTCCGCATGTCCGTGATACCGGACAAATACAAGGAACGTTTCAGATCACCAAAGAAGAAGCGTCTTCCGCCGGCGTTCGCCGTATCAAAGGGATTTTAAAACAGTCACCACATCAAACGCCTTCCCATGCCGACCGCCCAGAATGACGGCAAGGCGCATTCCTTTTTTTACCAAACGTTGTTTTTGCAATAAACGAATCGCTCGTAAAGCAAAGGTTTGCTCGCGAGCCTTTTTTATGACAAAGACACGGCTTCCCCATTGCAAAGAAACCTGTCGCGCCAGGGCGTCGGTTGAACAACCGAGAAAAAGCGGAATTTCCGGATGCAAGCGATGCACCGTCTGTGACCAAGGAGCGAGATCAACGGAAGCGACGACGGCGTCGATAGACCCTTGTTGCGCAGAAAGTTTGAGGGAATGGGCGACCGAGACAACCGGATCCTGCAACGCGTCGTCACTGACCAGCACATCGTCATAAGGTGAAGCTTCCGCTTCATCAATGATGGACGCCATGATTTTGACCGCCTGAACCGGATACTTCCCGATAGCGGATTCCGAAGAAAGCATAACACCGGAAGTGTGATCAAATACGGCATTGGCAACATCGGAAACTTCCGCGCGAGTGGGACGCGGCTGGCGAATCATGGAGTCAAGAAGATGAGTGGCAACGATCACCGGTTTTCCCGCAACGCGACATTTTGAAACCAACCGTTTTTGTTGCACCGGGAGCTCTTGCACAGGAATCTCCACTCCCAAATCGCCCCTCGCGATCATTACCGCGTCGGCTTCCAGCAAAAGAGAATCAAACGCATCAATGGCTTCAGGCGTTTCAATTTTTACCATGATCCGCGGCAGAACAGGACGAGACTTCCCTCCGGATCGAATCAGCCGTTGCAGATTTCGAACGTCTTTTGCGCTTTTGACAAAAGAGAGCGCGAGCCAATCTAACCCTTGCTCCAAAGCAAACAACACATCTTGTTCATCTTTTTGTGTGAGAGAGTCGATCGAAAGGCGCGAATCGGGAAAATTCATTCCCTTGTGTGATGTCACCTTGCCTCCACTCACGACCCGCGCTTGAATTTTTGTTCTCACAATTTTTGTGACGGTCAACTCAATCTGTCCGTCATCAATAAAAATTCGATCGCGAGGTTTCACATCTTTGTGAAGCCGACGATACGTCACCGGAATGATTTTCCCATCATCAGATCCGCCATCGGGAGAAAAAATGACCGACTGATTGGCTTTCAGAATGACACCGGCGCCCGGCAGGATCCCAATTCGAATCTTTGGACCTTGCAAATCTGCCAAAATCGGAATGGGAAGGCGTAAAGATTTGGCGGCAAAACGAATCGTCTTGATCAATGTGCGATGTTGGGAATACGTCCCATGAGACAAATTCAAACGCGCCGCATTCATCCCCGCGCGCATCATCGCTTTCAGTTTTTGAAGGGATTGGCTTGCGGGACCAATGGTACAAACGATTTTTGTTCGACGCATATATTTTTTGGAAACCTCCCGTTCGAACCATTCGAAACGTCGGGAGAACGCGAGTTGTGATCCATGCCGTAGGGAACAACGGTGATCGTCCGTTTGAGAAATTCCTTTCGTCATTTAATCGCCGTACTCCGCCAATGTCACCGTAAACTTTCGTCTCTCACCTTCACGCAAAACTTCAAGTTCAATAACGTCTCCGGGACGCAAGTGTGAAATCAAATCGGAGATCGAATTTTCTTTTGAAAGAAATTTTCCGTTGATGGTGATGATCACATCCCCTTCTTTTAAGCCCGCGCTTTGGGCCGGGCTTCCCGGAATAATTCCCGGTTGACCGGGTTGGTTGCCGGCAACAATCATCGCCCCCATCTCATAAGGAATACGTTGATCTAATTTCGGGTCCTGAACAACCGGCATGTATCTGATGCCAAGCCATGGCTTCACAATGCGGCCGAGTTCTCGCACATCTTGCACCGCACGTTTGGCTTGATTGATCGGAATAGCAAACGCAATCGCCTCTCCTTGCATGCTCACGGCCGTATTAATGCCGATCACCTCTCCGCGCAAATTGATGAGCGGTCCGCCGGAATTTCCCGGATTGATCGCCGCGTCCGTTTGAATCGCCTGTTCAATGACTTCGGCTGTTGCCGCAAAACCCGCCGTGACTCGACGATTAATTCCTGAAATCACTCCTTTGGTCACGGTATTTGGAAATTCAGACAAGGTGTTTCCAATGGCAATCACGGTCTGACCGATGCGAATCTGATCCGAATCGCCAAGCGTGGCAACAGGAAATCCTTCTCCTTGAACTTTCAAAATCGCCATATCCTGAAAAGGATCGATATCGATCAATTGTGCGGAAAATTCTTCCCCTTCACTGGTGACAACAAAATACTGCACATTTTCATCGTCTATGACATGACGATTTGTAAGAACAAATCCGTCCTGACTCACAAAAAATCCGGAACCGCTGGAAACTTCAACGAGTGGCTCTGTGTCGAGAGGAGTCGGAATAAAAGGACTTCGCGGTTTTTTGAGCACAAGACTGACAACCGCCGGAGTCACCCGCTCGACCACCGCGATCGAGGCGCTTTCTTCCTCAATCAGCTCGACAATTTTCTGATCCACGCGTTCATTTGTCAACTCCGGCAAAACAGAAATTCTGGACGAAAAAAAAGCACCCATGATCGCGCCACCGATCGCTCCGATAAGCGCCGAAATCGCCATGCCGATTACCAGAATGGTTTGAATGCGACGTTGTTCAAACATCATAACGGTTTAAGTCGTGCGAGAAATTTTTCGAAGTTTTTTTAATTCCGATTCAAACGTTTTCACATCTTCAAAAGATCGATAGACCGAAGCAAAACGAATGTACGCAACTTTATCAAAAGACCGTAAATTCTTCATCACCAAATCACCTAATTCTGCGGAGGTTAATTGGCCGCGGCGTTTTTTTTGGATATCCCGTTCAATTTTGTGAACGAGCTTATGAAAGGCAACGTCCGTATAGGGACGTTTTTCCAACGCCTTCTCAAGCCCGCGAGTCAGTTTATCACGAGAATAGCTTTCGCGGCGACCGTCTCGCTTTACAACGGTCAAATCTAACAATTCGATTTCTTCAAGCGTGGAAAATCGGAATCCGCATTTTTCGCATTCACGGCGCCGACGAACACTCATGGCGTCACTGGACAAACGTGAATCAATAACTTTTGTGTCCTTATGATTGCAAACGGCACAACGCATAGGAATAAAACAGTCTCTCTACATCATTTTTTTTCTTATAAACGGCGGTATCTCCAAATCCTCCTCTTCCTGTTGTATCGGTTTTTGAATGAACGTACCCTTTGTCTGCCCTTTCGGCTCCAAAACGGGTTCATGAGATCGTTGGACAACCGGCTCCGGATGAAGTTCCGGTTGTTTTGTCACAAAACCGGTCGAACGTTTGGACGCAAAAACCGGTTGAGCTTCCCGTTCACGCACTCGTAAAAATCCATTGGGTGTCCAAGTTCCTTGAGCTTGAACCTCAACAGAACCGGGAGTGATAACGCGTCGTTCGCGCGAATCAAAACCTGTGGCCACCACGGTAATACGAATCTCATCACCTAAATCGTCATCAATCGTTGCCCCAAACATAACTTTTGCATCTTCATCCGCCGAACTGGTAATCACTTTTGCGGCTTCGGCAACTTCGTGCATACCCATGTCATGACCTCCCGCGATCGTAAAAAGAATCCCCTTCGCGCCATCAATAGAGAGCTCGAGAAGCGGACTGGCAATGGCTTGTTTTGCCGCTTCAACCGCACGATTTTCCCCGCTGGCACGACCGATCCCCATGAGCGCCGAACCCGAGCTCTCCATAATCGCTTTCACATCAGCATAATCCACGTTGATTTCGCCTGGAACCGTAATGAGCTCGGCAATCCCTTGCACCCCTTGGCGCAAAACGTCATCAACCACCTTAAAGGCATCCATCAGCGATGTTTTTTTATCAATAATCTGAAGGACTCGGTCATTTGGAATAGTGATGATGGCATCCACATGCATAAGCAATCGATCAAAACCTTCTTCGGAAATGCGACGGCGCTGGGCTCCTTCAAACGTAAATGGTTTGGTGACAACGGCAACCGTCAACGCACCGACATCTTTGGCAATTTTAGCAACTTCGGGAATCGCCCCGGTTCCGGTTCCGCCTCCAAGACCACAGGTCAGAAAAACCATGTCGGCCCCATTGAGCGCTTCTCGAATTTCATTTGAATTCTCTTCTGCGGCGCGGGAACCGACTTCCGGATTCATTCCGGCTCCTAATCCGCGTGTAATCGTTTTACCGATAGAAATCCGTTTTGGTGCGAGATTTTGATTCAAAGCCTGAACGTCGGTATTGATAACAATAAACTCAACCCCTTTGATGTTATCGCTGATCATACGATTCAAGGCGGCTCCGCCGCCACCGCCAATTCCAACCACTTTGATTTTTGCAAATGTTTCGATTTCAGGTTTGACTTGCGCCATATATTTCTTGAACACATTATGTGTTCAAATTTTGCTTACTTGAGCACAAAAATTCAAACACACTTTAACATCCACAAATGTCTTGTCAAGAAAAATAAAAAAGAGGTGTGTATAACACCGCTCTTTTAAAAAAACGCTTGAAGGAAGACTGCTCTCAAAACTCGATGAAATGTCTGGCGCGAGGTGAGAGCGGTCTCTTCTAAGGTTTGATCGAACGAAACAACTTCTTCAATCCACTTACCATTTTTCCAAACCCACCGCCAAAGGACTCAAAAACCTGCCCAAGGCCGGCTTTTGAACGAATGCCACGAATTTGATGTCCCCAAAGCAAGAGTCCGATCGTCGTACTCATGGATGGATCATTCGCCCGATCGATCACCGAGGTGACACCAATGGCGCTCCCAAGTGAAACCGGCAGTCTGAGCGTGGCTTTTGCGCACTCAAGGATACCGGGAAGTTTTGCTCCTCCGCCGGTCAAAATCACACCACCTGGAAGCATGCCGGATCGTTCAACTTTTTGTAATTCTTTATCCACATGAATAAAAATATCCTCCACGCGCGCTTCGGTTATATCCGCGACAAAGCGACGGCCAACAAATTCGTCTTCCGGCGCACCGAGTTCCGCAAGATTGATATCGTCTTTTCTATTCACCTCTTGAGCAAGACAGGTCGCATATCGTAATTTGACTTGTTCCGCAACATCAATGGAAGTTCGAAGACCGAGGGCCAGATCCGAAGTCACATGATCTGAACCCACGGGAAGCACGGCGGTGTGCAAAACGTCCCCCTCTTCATAAACCACCAAAGACGTTGTCGAGGCCCCAATGTTCACCACACAAACACCAAGCTCTTTCTGTCGTTCGGAGATCACGGCCTCTGCCGTGGCGAGAATGGAAAAAACCAAATCTTCGATATTCAGGCCGGTTCGATAAACGGCCTTGGTTAAATTTTTTATTTGAGACCCTAATCCTTGGATGATAAGCGCATCCACCTCCAATCGAATGCCATTCATCCCCACAGGATCTTTCACCCCACGCTGTCCATCTAAAATAAACGTTTTGGGAATGACATGGATAATCTCAAAATTGGTTGGGGTGGCAACCGTGCGCGCGGCTTCTATCGCCCGTTCAACATCTTCTTCACGAATTTCACCATCACTGCGTCCAACCCCAATGATTCCGCGCGATTCCTGCGCCATAATATGGCCGCCATTTATGCCCACCCACGCTGAATTGATCGGCAGACCGGTAATCCGTTCCGCCTGCTCAAGGGCGCGTGAAACAGAAGAAACGGCATCTTCCAGATTGGTAATGGTGCCCTTATTGACCCCGCTTGAAGGGAGTTCAACCGCGCCAATGATGTGCATCTGCTGTTTGCCATCGGATGTGGGAACCAATTTCCCTACTGCCACACGAACCGCGTAGGAACCCACATCCAATCCTGTGTAAATTTCTTCTTGCATAATGGTCAAAGACACCGCGGAGACTATTGAAAAACTCGATGAGATGTCGGTGCGCGGGGTGAGAGACCTCTTCAACGTCCTAAAATGGACGTTGAAGAGGTGGCGCCGTCCCGCAAGCCGACAGGTCGCGAGTTTTTCAATAGTCTCTCGCATCAATTATACCTTTCTCTTCCATCCTAAACAAGCCACCGGAATTATGTTCCCTCTGTCACTCTATAAAATCAATAACGCGAGGTGCGGCCAAAAAATAATCATCCCGACAAAAAAAGCAAAAACGGACATCACCAGCACTGCGGCGGCCATCAGATCTTTAATATCTCGAACGATCGGATGAATGCGAGGCTTAAACGTGTCGACAATCCGTTCAAAAACGCTATTCACAAGTTCAAGCGACAAAACCATTCCCAAAAGAAGCAAAAGAACGATCCATTCCATGGCGGTGATACGAAACCTGAATCCCAGCGCAATCACGACAAGCGCGAAAAAAATTTGCAATCGGAAACTTTGTTCCGAAAGAAAAACAACCCTCACCCCGCGAAGCGCGTGTGTCATGCTTTGACGAAATTGCCGGAAGTTTATCATAAAGACGTCAGAATTTTTTCTTGCAGACGAAACATTTTTTTTGCGTCCCGTTCTCGCTCATGATCGAATCCAAACAGATGCAAAAGCCCGTGCACGATCAAAAACGTGATCTCGTCACGGATAGGATGTTTCCTTTCTTTCGCTTGCAAAGACGCTTGCCCGTAACACAGCAGAAGCTCCCCGCTTCGAGGCGTCAGTTTGAAAGAAAGAACATCTGTCACGCGATTTTTCCCGCGATAAAGACGATTCGCGCGACGAATCACTTTTGGAGAAACAAACGCAATGGACACGTCAAAAAAACGTTTGCCAAGACATCGCTCGGTCGCGCGCAAAACGCCCGCAAGACGCTTTTTTGAATAACACTGACCGCCGCGCAAAATCGTTTGATTGATCTGAACACAAATCATACGCCGGAACTCGATGTGATGCTATTGAGCATCATTTGAAACGTCTGCAAATAATCCATCGTGGTTTTGTATCCGAAATCATACACAAACTCCGCGATCTTCGAATCAAAAACAATCAGGGCGTGAAGTTTGTCTTGCGTCAAATATAAATCGTATCCGCCCTTGGAAAGAGTTTTGATGATTTGCTCTTGTCCGCCTTTTTCCAAAATCCAAGTGTTGATGAAAGTCTGTTGTTGAGTGTCATCGAGAACCGGAAAAAGAGTGAGTTGAATCGTTTCACCTGTTGTGGACTCAAAGCTCTGTTTCTGGTCTGATGGGCTTGATGTTTGCCAGGGAACCGGAAAGGAGAGCTGAATCCCATTGGCATCGAACAAGCGCACGGCTCCGGCATCCAAAAGCGTCCCCGGAGCCGTTCCGCTTGGATTGTAACGATGAAACACTTCGTTTCCATCCAAAAAACCGTCCGCATCCGAATCCGGCAAATTCGGGTTCGTTTTGTAAAGTAAATTTTCTTCCAAATCCGTTAAACCATCTGAATCTGAATCCTTTCCTGGAACAACCGTTTGTGTGAACGGATTTTCCGTTTCCGGAACCGGAACCAGCTCCGGCTTTGTCGGTTCAGGTGTTTGAATCAACGGTTGAACAACAGGTTTGGGGGGCGAGCTTTGAGGTTCCGGCTTCTGATTCTGCACGCTTCGCAGAAGCAAATATCCTGCGACACAAAGCGCCAAAAGAAAAATGATGCCGGAAAAAATCAATGCCTTGTTTGTGGACTTGCGCGACCGCGGCTTTGGCAATGGGGAGGGAAGTTTTGGCGGTTGAACCGGAACAACAAGTCGTTTTTGTTCTTTTATCGGTTCCACCAATTTGGCTTCTTTCCCATGTCGATATTGCTCTGGCATTGTAAAAATCTGCGCGTTCAAAATTGAACCCGTTTGCGTTCCTTGTTCGAGTGAGACTTTGGCGTCAGCCATAATCAGCTTCCGCTTGGAATTTGTAACAGTTTGCCGGGTCCCTTGGGGTCATACATGCCCTTCACTTCCATACCGTCAGAATAAGTATCCCCATCCGTGTCAGGATTCAATGGATCTGTTGCATACACTTCCACTTCTTCTCTGTCGAACAATCCGTCCGCGTCCGAATCGCTAAGATTCACACTGGTTCCGAGCTCGATTTCGAGATCATCGGTCAGTCCGTCTTGGTCAGAATCCAACGGGACAAACGTTTCCGGCGCGGGTTCCTCTACAATCGGAGTTGGCTGAACTGGCGTTAATTCTTGTTCATTTGTTTCCAAATCCTGTGGCGCGGAAGGTGTGACAGGCGTTTTGGAGGTTAAAATGCGCCAAGAAATCAAAAACGCTCCGCCAACGATCACTATCGCCGCAAGCACGATGATGGCAATCTTCATGACACCGCCTCCTTTGTGCTCACGTTCTTTACTCATTTCAGCCAAGCGCGTCTGGATCGTTTGGGGAGTCAATCCACGATCCCTTGAAGATTCCACTGATGCCGTAACATCGGAAGCGGCGGGTGAGATGGGAGCCGCGGAAGTGACCGGAGTCGCGACTTGCGGCGCAGACTTGTCGGTTTGAGCAAAAATATCTTCGGGAGATTTGGCATTTTCGAACATAGGATTTGTTATTATTGGGTCAGGTCGTTAAACGACCTGACCCAGCTTTCTATTTTGCAGAGATTCCTATAATTTGCCTGGACCATTGGGATTATATCCGGCAGAAACTTCATCCCCATCTGAATATCCATCTCCATCCGTATCAGCTAAATCCGGATTGGTTTTGTCTGTGTACAATTCTTGCTGTGTTGAAAGCCCGTCAAAATCCGGATCATCAATAAGCACACTTTCAAGACACAAAAATTGATCATCACCGGAAAGACTTTCACACAACCGGCGATCTTGCTTTTGTGCGGCCTGCTCTGTCACGAAAAGCATCTGGCAAAATGCCGGATCTTTTTGCTTCTGAACACAATTCTCTGCCGTCACAGGTTGTAAGCCGTTTTGACACCCTGTTCGTTTTGTTTCATCGATTATCTTATCACAATTTTCAAGAACGCCGGACATGAGCGCCACATCATAGGCAATTTCGTCTTGGCAGAAGGCACGGGAAGATGCGTTTGCTATGGCCTTGCACGTTTCCGCGTCTTGCAGACTGATCGCCACCTCCCATACACAACCGTCGCGATCTTCCCCATCCAACACTTCGCATAATTCGATATTGGCTTGTAAAACGGCGTTTTGTTCAAGTTGAATTTTTTTGCAAGATTTTGGATCAACCGCGCCCTCACAATTTTTTTCAATGGAAGAAACGCGGTCAAAAACCAAAAGAGGTTTGTTCGCTTCTTTGCGCAACCACAGGACGGCCGATGTGATGATCACGACCGCAATGACAACACCGCCCCCAATGATCGCAATGGGTTTCCAGGGGATCGTTTTGTGCTCTGAAGGGTAGTCGTTCCAGTTGTTCATACTTATGGGAGACTGCTCTCAAAACTCGCGACCTGTCGGCTTGCGGGACGGCGCCACCTCTT
>CAYJVQ010000023.1:0-1947 GCA_964373605.1 uncultured Gammaproteobacteria bacterium
GACGTTGAAGAGGTGGCGCCGTCCCGCAAGCCGACAGGTCGCGAGTTTTGAGAGCGGTCTCGTGTATCGACGAATTTTGAATCGGTCGCAGGCCGTAAGACGCCAAATCCAGCCGAAAGATAATTGTGCAAAGGGTCTTATGTCCATCGTTTTGCAACTTCTCATCAACGCCACCATTGCTGGTTCCGTTTACGCGCTGGTTGCTTCCGGACTTACGTTTATCTACGCGACCAGCCGCATTTTTCATCTCGCTCACGGGAGTGTCATTGTCATTGGAGCTTATGTGTTTCATTGGGGGTGGATCGTGCAAGGGTACAATCCGTTTGCCTCTGCGGTTTTTTCTTGTCTTATTGCCGTTTTTTGCGGGTTGCTCATGAATGAACTGATCTATGAACAGCAACGCAAACGCAAAGCCAAAAAACTTGCGTATCTCATTTCCACGATTGCTCTTCTCATGCTTGGCACATCGATCATTCTGCTGATTTTTGGATCGAGTCTTAAGTCGTTTGGATTACAAACCCCCGTGTTTCGTTTTGATCGGTTAAACATCACCCTTCTGCAAGTGATTCTGATTTTTTCTTCCAATTTGTTACTCCTTTTTTTGGCCATGGTCGTAAAATATACCAAATTTGGAAAGGCGATGCGAGCGACAGCCGATAATGAAGAAATAGCGATGATCATGGGAATCAAAACGCGAAATGTCAGAAGGTCCGCGTTTGCGATTGGATCGCTTCTTGCGGCGCTTGCCGGAATACTGATCGGACTTGAGTTTAATCTCGATCCAAACATGGGCGTTTATCTTGCGATCAAAGGATTTACCGCGATGGTGATCGGCGGCGTTGGTTCAATCGGAGGGGCGATTTTTGGCGCGTTCATTGTGGGACTGGCAGAACAGATCGCCGTATGGTATTTCGGCGCCGGTTGGAAGAATTCGATGTCGTTTGTTTTGCTGTTTTTCTTTCTGCTTCTTCGTCCCCAAGGACTGTTTGGCATGAAGAAGTTTCAATAGTCGTTATGCCTGTTTTTCTCATCCACATTTCAACCCTCGTCACCATTTACATCATCATCGCCCTGTCGCTCAATTTAGTGATGGGGTATACAGGACTCGTAAATTTTGGACACATCGGCCTTCTTGGGGTTGGGGGATATGTGTCCGCCGTGTTCACGACACGATTCGATTGGCCATTTGTTTTCGGATTTATCGCCGCAGGTCTTGTCACGGCCGGTTTTGCGGCGTTGCTCTCTTTGCTCAGCAGGAAAATCAAGGATGATTATTTTGCGCTTCTCACTCTTGGATTTATGTTTGTCACATCGGCGATTTTTATCAACTGGACGGAAATGACCCGCGGGACACTTGGGATTCGCGGGATCACTCGACCTGAAGGGTTCAGTGAGCCACTGACGTTTTTTCTTCTTGTCTTGCTGGTTTGTGTGGCCAGTTTTCTTTTTCTCCATCAGACTGTTTCCTCCCCGTTTGGACGCGTGCTGGAGGCCATTCGTGATGATGATCTTGTTGCGGAAAGTCTTGGAAAAAATGTACAGAAGGCCAAACTGGTTGCGATGACGATTTCCGGATTGTTTGTTGGATTGGCAGGATCTCTTCTTGCGCATTTTTTGCGGTTTATCAATCCCGGCACATTTTGGCTTGATCCGCTCGTCATTGCTCTTGCCGGCGTCGTGATCGGCGGACTCGCATCTCTTCGCGGGAGTGTGGTTGGGATCGTTCTCGTCTTTGCTGTTTCCGAGTCGCTTCGCTTTCTCTCCATTCCCTCTTCTTTGATCGGTCCCCTGCGCCTTATCATCTTTATGTTTGTTTTGCTTGTGATGATTCTTTGGCGACCGAAGGGAATTTTTGGGAGAGCGGAACTTGATTAAAAAAAAGACGAGGTGATTATCACGTCTTTGGGCCAACGGACGGTCGCCGTTGTTCCCAAGACGTGATAATCA
>CAYJVQ010000023.1:2047-3895 GCA_964373605.1 uncultured Gammaproteobacteria bacterium
CCTCGTTGCCAACGGACGGTCGCCGTTGTTCCCAAGACGTGATAATCACCTCGTTGCCAACGGACGGTCGCCGTTGTTCCCAAGACGTGATAATCACCTCGTTTGACCTATGCTATTTGTAAAAAATCTAACAAAATATTTTGGTGGCGTGAAGGCGGTCGAAGACTGCACTTTTGAGATTGAAAAAGAATGCATCACCGCGCTTGTAGGTCCAAACGGGGCTGGCAAGACAACGGTCTTTAATTTGGTGTCCGGTTTTTTTCATCCGAATCACGGTTCGATTTTTTTTCACGAACAGGAAATCACCCATTTGCCCATCTGGAAGCGTTCCCGTCTTGGCATTTCTCGTACGTTTCAACAATCCAGGATCTTTCAAAATCTCACCGTCGAGGATAATTTGCTTATTGCCTTGCGGGAACAGGATGATGAGTTTTTTAAAATGTTTATACGTTCTGTGAAGAGTGATTCAAAAGAAAAGCAACGGATTTTGGAAATGATGGATTTTGTGGGGATGAAAAAAGATCCGCGAACGATTGTCACCAATCTTTCCTATGGAGAGCAAAAATTATTCGATCTGTGTCGCGCGCTTCTGAATCCGCACACGCTGTTGATGCTGGATGAACCGGTGGCGGGAGTGAATCATGTTTTACGAGATCAACTGAAACGAATTTTTCAACAACTCAATCAACAAGGGGAGACGGTGTTCATCATTGAGCATGATATGGATTTTGTGCGGTCTGTTGCACAGCAGGTGATCGTGATGGATCAAGGAAGCGTGCTTGCGCAAGGAAGGCCGCAGATGGTGTTGTCCGATCCGCGTGTCTTGGACGCCTATTTGGGATCAAAAGAATATGTTACTCCACGTTGAAAATTTAAGAGCGGGATACGGAGATTTTCATGTGCTTGATTTTGTGTCGTTTGAGATTGGGGTTGGGGAAATGGTGGCAATGATCGGACCGAACGGAGCCGGAAAATCCACTGTTCTTCGATCAATTTTTGGGTTGACCACAAAGACTCAAGGACGAATTTTGTTTGATGGCTTGGACATCACCCGTCTTTCCACTTTATCGCTCATTGAACAGGGAATCGGTTTTGTTCCGCAAGGGCGACTTGTTTTTCGAAGTTTGACAGTTCAAGAAAATTTAGAGATGGGCGGCTTTTTGATCACATGTAAGGAAACACAACAAGCGAACATTGACTCTGTTTATAAAATTTTTCCTGCGCTTTTTGAGAAGAAAAAAGAATTTGCCGGTAATTTATCCGGAGGCCAACAACAGCAACTCGCTGTCGGACGAGCGCTCATGACGCGGCCAAAATTATTATTGCTGGATGAACCGTCATTGGGCCTTTCGCCGAAATTGATGCAGGAAGTGTTTGAAGTGTTGACTCAACTTCAGGAGGAAGGAATGACGCTCCTCATTGTGGAACAAAATGTCCGCCTTGTTTTGTCCTATGCAGATCGTGGGTATCTTCTCTCAAACGGAAAAATTCGTCTTGCCGGAACGGCACACGAACTTGCAAGCGAGCATGTTATGCGACAAGCGTTTCTCCTTTGAGAGCAGTCTCTTTAAATTTAGAAAAGCTCTATTTTTTGCAACGGTTCCGTTGAGGATGGAGGATTTGGAGCCACCATTTTGACAATCATTCCGGCGGTTTTGACCGTTTGACCGGATTTCGTCATTCCTTCGGCGGAAAGAGCGTAGGATCCTGTCTGTGGGAGTATCCACGCAAAAGTTGGAAACACATTGTTTGGGTTGTTGATTTGACCAATAAATTGACGAGTGCCAAAACCGATGGGGTCTGCATACACACGCAACCAACTGTATTGCGTTGGTTGTTTTAAAGAGA
>CAYJVQ010000023.1:3905-10896 GCA_964373605.1 uncultured Gammaproteobacteria bacterium
AGGGCTCTGTGGATTGTTCAATCGCTTGCCCATTTTTTGGATCGACGAGTGAGAGTGAAGTGTCTGTTGGATCCTCCGTCACGTTCACACCGGAGGTCACGGAACCTTGATTTTCAATGTCATCATAGGCCACTGCTTTGAGAGTGTGAAACCCTCGATCGATTGTATTTGGAAGCAAAGTGTTCAAAGTAAATGGCGCAGATTCGTCCGAGCCGATAAAGAAGCCATCCAGATAAAACTCAACACGGATGACTCCCCGCGGAGCAACGGCAAGCGCCTGGGCATCAATCGTTCGTCCGATGGATTCTGAATCTTGCGGTTTCACCATTTTAACGGTGGGGAAGTTTTCCACAATGTGCACATCATCAAACTCGGTGGGAGGAGCTTGTTGGGTAATCTTTTTTCCTGTTTCCTTTTCGCGTTTTTGGATCCATGCGCTGATGGATGCTTCCCATGACTGATAAGACGGATCCTTTTCGGGTTCCGATGGAATCGGGCCGAGCGGATCGTTTCGATCAACATAATGAAGGATCGAGTGGAACTCTGCGAACGTGCGTTCTTCCTTGTAGGATTCAGGAGTGAATTGCGTCGCTATTTTTCCGGATGATTTGTCAATAACAAGTTTGGCTGAAGTGATCTGTCCATCAAGAACGGATTTTCCCGTTGGTTTGATGGTCGGAGCATTGAATGATTCAAGAGGCGTGTTCGCGAGCGCGCGTTTCATAAACGCATTCCAAATGGGACCGGCCGCGGAAAAACCACCCGCGCTTTTTGTCATTTCTGTGTTGTCATTGTTCCCGGCCCAGACTCCTGTTGCCAAGGAAGGAGTGTATCCCAAAAGCCAGGCATCGCGATTATTGTTTGTGGTTCCGGTTTTGGCGGCGACCGGACGATCACCGAGTTGCAGTGGACTGTTGAGTCCAAACACGCCGGCGCGTGCGTTGTTGTCTGACAGGACGTTTGTGAGAATGCGCACGGCGTTTTCATCAATGACTCGTTTTCCCTTTGACGGTTTCCACTCTTCAAGGACAACCCCGTTTGCATCCTCGACTCGCAGAAGAGACACGGGTTCGTGGCGGATCCCTTCGTTTGCGAATAGGCCATAGGTCGCCGTGTGTTCCAAAAGCGTCACCTCACCCCCACCCAGCACAATCGAGAGCCCAAAGGCGCTGTGATCTGCAAACGAGGTGTATCCAAGAGACGTGGCAAAGTCGAGTACAGGTTCCACTCCAACCAGATAAACAAGTTTGACCGCGGGAATGTTGAGCGAGAGTTGCAAAGCGTCGCGAAGCCGCACAGGTCCGCGCTCACCTCCATCGTAGTTGTTGGGAGCGTAATTGCCGACGGGTGTTGGAAAATCCGTTTTCACATCCCAAAGAACGGTGTTCGGGGTGTATCCCATTTCAAAAGCTTTCACATAAACAACCGGCTTAAAACTCGATCCCGGTTGTCGTTGGCGCGTGGCAACGTTGACCTGACCGTCTATTTCTTCATCAAAAAAATTTTTCGAGCCAACCATCGTCAAGATCTGTCCGTTTTTGGGATCCACAGCAACCAAGGCCGCGTTGCTGAAACGCAAATCCTTCCCTTTGGCATCCACCTGTTTTTTTACTTCTTCTTGCGCGATCATTTGAAAGTCGTAGTTCAAAGTGGTGATCACTTTGAGCCCGCCTTCTTCAACCGCTTTTCGTCCATAAGTTTTTTCAAGCTGTTCTTTGACATATCGGACAAAGTGCGGCGCTTCAATATTCGTAAAACGCGGTTGGAGCGATGTATCTTCGCCAAGCGCTTGATCGAGCTGTGCTTGCGAGATGAAATCAAGGTTTTTCATTTCCTCAAGGATGTAATTGCGGCGAGCAAGGAGACGATCCGGATTGTTGATGTAGGTCGTCGGAGCTTTGGGGAGTGCGGCCAAGGTGGCGGCTTGCGAAAGGGTGAGTTCGTTTACGTTTTTTCGATAGAAGTTTTGCGATGCGGCCTCGATTCCGTAGTAGGTGGAACCGTAGGGAATTTCATTGAAATAAATTTGCAGGATTTCATCTTTTGAATATCGACGTTCCAATTCGAGAGCGAGCACCAACTCTTTGATTTTACGAGTGACCGTTTTTTCGTTTGACAGGATGGCGTTTTTTACGAGTTGTTGGGTGAGCGTAGAACCTCCAACGCGATTTCCTCGCAGATTTTGGAACACGGCGCGAGCCAGTCCTTTCAAATCAACACCTCTGTGTGTGCAGAAGTGGCGATCTTCTGCCGTGATGGTTGCCTGAAGGGCAAAAAGGGGAATACCGCCGGGATCTGTTTCAAGCTCCGTGTTATCTTTACAGAATCCTTCCTGCATTTTTTTGAGCGTTCGATTTTCATCCCCGAAAATTTCGGAAAGAAGATTTTCACCGGTCCGAGCGTAAATTTTTGTCGTTTGTGAAATCGCGCGCTCTGTGAGCGAATTTGGGTTTGGAAGATTATGGCTGGCAAAGGCGATCATCACTACGAGAAAAATCGAGAAGGCAAATCCCGCAGCAATGATCGCAAGAAGCAGATTTTTCACAAAGGGACCGCGGGGAAGTCGTGAACGTTTTTTTTGAGTTTTCCAGCTGTGAGTATTGTAGGTATATTGCGTCATATCTTGCTATAGGATAGCTTTTCTTTAGCTTTTTTGCCATCCTGCGGATAACCGACGATTGACAAAAAGCCGTTTTTGTGGTATCTTTATATCGCTTCCAGGAAAATCGGAAGCTTTTTATTTCGCCTGTCTTGCGCCCACTTTATGCATCACGCCACGTTCACGGTCTGATGCCTAAAGGAGGAGGGTGCGGGGTATGCGAAATACACGACAAAAAAAATTGAAATGGGTACTCGCCAATGGGATGACCGTCCAGGTGTCGGCGATCGCGTTTGTTTTAGCGATTTCGGCATCGGTCTTTTTTCCAAGCAGGGTGAATGCCGACATGAAACAACAACCCTTCTTACTTGACGATCGCACCGTTTCGCTCATCATTGAACAGATGAAAAATGAAACGCGTTCGTACGGTCGTTTGCCGCAATCAAAAGAAGCGTTGCCACGCAGGACCTATACGGTTTCGATCACCGCTTATAATTCCGAGATCGGACAAACCGATGAGACTCCTTGCATCACGGCTTCCGGTTTGGATGTGTGTAAGCGAAATGAGGAAAACGTCGTGGCCGCAAATTTTCTGCCGCTGGGGACGCGTGTGCGTATTCCGGAGCTTTATGGAGATCGCGTCTTCTATGTGGAAGACCGAATGAACGAGCGATACCACCAAAAGATGGACATCTGGATGAAGCAGAAGCAAGATGCACAGCAGTTTGGTTTGAAACGCGCGACCATTGAAGTGTTTTAGTGTGAGAATAAAACAGGCGGGAATTCCCGCCTGTTTTTTAGAGTGATATTTTCGTTATTTTTGTAAATAACCGACCAACGGATGACCGGAACATGACTGGCAATGAACGTTGATTCGCTCTCCGGCATCGTAAGCGGTCTTATCCGTTTTGCTTAGTTTGTCAGAATGTCTCATTCCATTTGGCAATTCATGAGACCACCATCCTTTGTTGTCGGCCGGGTTTAATCGAGGTAATTCTTTAGATTCTACTTCTTGTGGAGGTATTAATTCCGCTTCAGAAAGTTCGGGTGATTGTTTATCGTGTTGCGGTTTTTCACTCGACACATCCGCACCTTCAAGAATTCGAAGCACGGCATGGAGCACGGCATTAACGTCGTTGGCCTTGGCAAAATGATAAAAACTCCTTGCATTTTCTAGAATGTCTTCTCCAAGAGCATCTTTGATATCTGCTTGCCGTCCCGCTCTTCCATAACTAGCCCCGTAGGTCTCCTGAAATAACGCTCGAGCCCGCTTTGGACCCAACTTTTTTGTTGCTTCCGTTGCCAAAGAGCGAGCCGTGTTCAACAATGTTCCTGACGCGCCAAACTGTTCAATTTCTGCTTCTCTCACAGCGTTTCTTTGTTTTTCTTCCTCTTCCCTTACCGCGTTTTCATTTTTAAACTCCTGATCTCTCATCTTTATCGCGTCCGGTACGTATTTATTGATTTCTGACGCATAGAGGTGCAGAGCCATCGCTTGCGCTTGTATTTCCTCAACGGTATCCGCTCCAATGTTTCCCCAACTTGGTCGTGCGTGATTTTTTAAGTCCACTCGCGATACACGCGCCAATCTTTCAGCTTGTTCCGCTTCTTCTCGAGCGACTTGCAAATCTTTCGCCACATTTTCATATTGCTCCCACGCCTGTTTTGTTTCAGCAAGCAATTGGGTGTCCTCGATTTCCCACTCGGTTTCTATCGCTTTTTGCATTTCATCCCAGCGCGTCTCGCATCGTTTGATCCATTCTTCTGTATCAAGCGTATAAAGTCTCGCATCAGACGAAGGCGGGTTTATCTTTTTTGCCTGATCAAAGACATTTTTCAGTTGTCGCCGTTTTTTCACAATTATTTCTTCGCGAATTTGTTCCGTTGTTTTCTTCGGTGCTCCCGTATGCTCTCCGGAAGAAATGACAAAACTTTTACCTCCATGGTAATTGTTACTCCATCCGGATTTCTCCATTTTTCTGGCGCCCACCGTGAGAGAAAAGGTGGTGACGTTCCCTTCATAGTAAGTATCCCCACGTCTTTCGTCAGGCGATAATGGTTCATAGAGCTGTTGTTTGCGAGTAGAACGACCCACAAAGCATTCTCCGGGAGCTTGCAGTGAACGTAGGTCATCGCGCAGTTGCGAAATTTTTTTCTTGTTGTAATCTGCGTTTACGAAATGATCAAAATATTTTTCCGCAACACCTTCCGGCGGCAATATTTTTTCTTTCACTTTGACTAAAATTTCTTCTTGTGCGCTCTGCGGTAGCAGATCAAATTCCTTTCCTAAAATTGGGTTGATGGAGAGAGAGACCACGGATCTCCAAACATTTGCCTCTGGTATGGCCGGGAAAGTAAATTTCGCTTTCAAGCTTTCTTCAGTTTCCTTCCATTGATTTGAAGGAGAAACTTCCCAATGTTTTGAGTTCATCGCAGAATTGGTACTGATAATTTTGTCTCCGTGAGGATAGCTCAAAACAATGTTATCTTCATCTTGAACTCGGATACTTTGAGGTTCACCAAACTCGCGAAAAAATTCGTCATTGACCGTAAACCGGTTCCAGAGCGCGTCCCTTCTCTTCGCGCGTTCAGATGCTGATTCAACTGGGTTTGTGAGGCCACTTTTTTCAATAGGCATAGACGATCAGGTTAAATTTAAGTTCATTTTTGTTTGAAACTCGGATTCTGGAGGCCACGGCCGGAATTGAACCGGCGCATCGAGGTTTTGCAGACCCCTGCGTTACCACTTCGCCACGTGGCCATCAGAGAGAGTTCGAACGATCGAAATGTATCAAGACTTGTCGTTTGCATCAAGGGGAGTATCTTGAATTGCGTGGAGCATTTCAATATTTTCCTGGCAATACTTGAGACTTGACAAAATACAAACCTTTTGGGAAAGTTTGACTGGAACGGTTCTTTGACAAGAAAGGAATACGACGATGAAAAAGAATGATTGTCCTCTCGCTGTTAGCTACGGTTTCCCAAGCGGTACGGATGATTTCGAGTTTGTGGGTCGAGAAGGCATGATAGAGATCAGCGGCCATCAGGTGGCGCTTGTGAAGATTCTACCGCTTTGTAATGGGTTTCATACTGTTGCCGAAATTTGCGCCGTGGTTCATGATGTCCCTTCAAATATCACGAAGCGACTTATCGCTACGTGCGAGCGTCACGGTTTAATTGAGGAGAGTCGACGACTCTACCGCCGTTTCCATGTTGAATCCGCCAATCCTGCGTTTTTCATTCATAACCTTGGTTTGAATGACATAAAAAACTTGATGAAGCGTCACAATCGCGTCATGGAAGTCAAACCTGCTGGCACGATTTCGTACCCCGTGCTCGCTGGAACCCAAGAACGTCGCTCGGTTCGAAACTTTGGAGGTAATCACATCGAGGTCGAAGTTCTCATGGGGTTGCTCACCAGCATGTATCGAATTGGAGAGACACACAGCGTGCCATCAGGAGGAGCACTCTTTCCGATCACGCTGTATCTGATCCTTTTTATCGGATCTGGAGGATACAAACCGGGGGTGTATCGATTTGATTCCCGTTCGCTCGAACTCGAGCTAATGGAAGCGTTGCCAATTAGAGAGCGTATCGAACGCACTTTCGATACGCGTGAACTCCTGGAAGGCGCGGTAGGAGTCGTTGTGATCGCAGGAGACATGGACTTCTCGCACGCAAAGTATGCGAACCGCGGGTATCGTTACACCCTTATAGAGGCCGGGCACATTGCGCAAAACGCGTATTTGTACTGTGCTAACAATCCAACAGGAAGGTTGGGCGTGGTTGAATACGGCGGTTTTCACGACAAACCCGTTGCAAATCTTTTGGGTTTGAGATTCCCGCGCCACGCGCCAATCATTAGCTTGATTTTCGGTGTGGTCGGGGAAGTTCGACCACTCACTGAACTGTGGTTGCGAGAGAGTATGTGGACTCTCCGTAAGTCGCTGGTGGGTCCAGGAAAGCCGGTCGCTACCATGAGCGTTGGTTCACTCTCCCACGGCGGCATCAGTATGACACGTTGGGCCGCGGTTGCCCCATATCGTCGATCAGCCCACCAGAAGAGCACAATGCCCAGAACTAGGGCCTATGCAACCGGTACCTTGGTTTCGGAAGCATGCGTGAAAGTGCTGGGTGAAGCATACGAGCGCCATGTGTGCCACCAGCCGAGAGCAGACCTTGTCGCGCCGGTGACAGAGCTCGAATCATGGGTAGATCCTCGCGTGTTTGTACCATACGAATCGGATCACCCTGTGTTCAACCGATACCACCTGGTGCCGCTTGATCCCCTTCAAAAACAGGCATGGGTTTTCGGTCACGATGCGGCGAGTCCTAGGATCGCGGTGCCAACGGATCTCTTGTTCTTCGAAAAGCACAAGAAGCAACGATCGA
>CAYJVQ010000024.1:0-10658 GCA_964373605.1 uncultured Gammaproteobacteria bacterium
CCTTTGAGCCTATCTCAAAAGAGATCCTTCGCTTCGCTCAGGATGACAGGTGTAAATCAATCCCAGGGTTAACCCTGGGTTATCCCTGGGATAACTCTGGGATTGGATAACAAAAACCCCGGTTCCACCATCCTTCAGCGAGTAGCTGTGGATGATGGACCGGGGGGAAAATGGGGTCAGATGTTGAGCGAGACGGGAAAAACCACGCTACATCCTTCCCCTGACGGCTCACTCCAGAGAAACCATTCACCGATCGTGAATGTTCCTCCGGTCGCTTGCGTGAGAGCGACGTACGCGCCCTCGAGCAGAGCAGCCGTCTCACCGTTTCCGACGCACAGCCAAGTTTCGTTCACGCCAGCGCCTACAGTGACGTTGACGCGAACGAAAGCGACCGAGTCGGTCAGGACGATGGAGCCGTGGACAATGTTGTTCCACAGCTGCTCGGCCGTCTCATCCTCCCACCACTCGCCAAGATCCTCCTCCTTGGCAACGAGCTGATAGGAGAGTTTGAGCACGTTTGACTCCGCGACGGTGACGGTGATCAGCGCCCCCGTCTTCGTGCCACCCTCGACGTCAACCTGCTCGGACTCGACCTGATCGGTCTCATCGTCACAGTCGGCGTCGATCCCATTTCCTGGCTTGTCCTTGGCGCCGGGGTGGATGTTGGGGTTCTCATCGTCGCAGTCGCCTGACTGAAGCGCGAAACTGGGAAAGCCCGCGCACAGCCAGAAGTCCACGTTGGGATTGAACACCCCGTAACCGTCGTTGTCGAGATCGAGATAGGACTCGAAGATTTCGAATCCCTCGTCAATCTGACCGTTACAGTTGTCGTCGAGGCCGTTGCAGGATTCGACAGCACCCGGGTGTACGAGCGCACCGTCCATGATGCCGTCGTGGTCGGTGTCGTTTGGAGAGTCGTCGCAATCGCCGTCGGCGCAGAAGTAGTCGCCGTCGGCGTCGATGCACTGGTGCGGCGGAGCGGTTGCGCCGGACTCGAAGGTGTCGTTGCCGTCTGGCTCGGAGTTGACGTCGGGCGTGGCACCGACGTCCGACTCGGTTGCCTCCTCGGTGTCGGGCTCCTGGTAGACGGCATCGATCGGATCGCACCCGATCGCGAGAACCACCAGAAAAGAAAGAAAACACTTGTTGAAACTCATGACCTTCCTCCAAGCGAGGCGTTATTACCTCGCTATCGTTGACGTTTGAAGAGCTATTCCCTGTTTTGGGAACACATAAATGTATCATAAAAACACGATTTTGTCAACGGGTTGACTTTGCCGACGCTGCTGCCACTCCTGCCGCCACCGTCAAATTTTCAATAAAAACAACAAATCGGCCTGTTTTATCAATAAGGCCCAAAGACCTTGCTTTGTGTCATCCTTCGGTCGTGATGTCTCAAATGGACAAGCAATAAAAAAACCCGTCAGTCCAGAGAGCTTTGCAGTGATGCGAAGCTTCGGACTAACGGGCTGACAGCGGCCCAAGGAGGAAAAGCCGCTGAAGGAAAGAGCGTGGGGCGTCTACGGCTGGCATTCCGTAGCGGCGTTGATGACCAACAGCCCGCTACAGCCAGCGTTGGTCCCACCCGGTGCCGACCAGGTTTTCATGCTGGTCTTCGTGTATGTGACCCCGTTGTAGGCCACGTACACGCTGGCATCCGGGTCCAGCGAGGCAGTAGAACCGTTGCCGGCGCACAGCCAGGAGCTGGCCGGGTTGCCTTCGCTGACGTTCAGTCTGAACCCGCAGATGCCTGCGAGAACGTTTAGACTGAGCGTCACGTCCTTGTCCGTGTCGCTCGCGGACTTGTCCCACCATCCGCCCAGGTCCGACTTGTGATCGTACACCTGGACGTTCAGCGTCCGGGGGGAGTTGTCCGGGTAGGCCACCGTGAAGGTGGCCGTTGAACCGGCGATTGGAAACCTGGTCGAACAAGCCTCGTCGACCAAGCCGTCGCAGTCGTCATCGATGCCGTTGCACTGCTCGGTCGCGCCGGGCTTTACGTTGGCATCCTGGTCGTTGCAGTCGGGCTGACCCGTCAGGGTGCAGTACCCGTCTTTGTCCGCATCGACACACTGCGACCCGGCGGGCGGAGGCGTGGTCGCACAACCTTCGTCCACCGTTCCGTTGCAGTTGTCATCCTTGCCGTTCCCGCACACTTCGTTGGCCAACGGGTGAATGTTGGCGTTGTTGTCGTTGCAGTCGGGTTGGGTGGTGAGGGTGAAATACCCGTCACCGTCGTTGTCAACCGACTGATTGTCGGTCGGCGCGGACGTGGTCACACAACCCTCGTCGACCACGCCGTCGCAGTTGTCGTCCTTGCCGTTGCACTGCTCGGTCGCGCCGGAGAAGACGCTCCCGTCGTACGGCATACAGTCGGCGGAACCGACCCTGCCGTCCTCGTCGCAGTCCTCGGTTACAGAGTCGCAAGCCAGTGGCTTGCTGGCGTCCGGCTTTGGCTTGGACGTATCATCCTTGTCGGCCGCGCCGGCGTCGTCCTCGTCGTCCTTGTCGGCCGTGGGGCCGGCATCCTCCCTGGGGTAATCGGCCTGAATGCCGCCGCAAGCGGACAGCGTAAAGGCCAAGGCCACGGAAAAAAACCGAGTCTTCATTCTCTTTTCTCCTTCTGTTGCCACGAAACCGTCCCCCGAACCCACCATGGGTCAGGGTCCGGGGAAGCCGAGTATAATGATCGTTCCCCTCATACCAGAAGTGGATCACATGGATCAACTTCTCGTATAAGGTCTCCACGCGGTTTGGTCGCGTGGAGAGGTTGGAGAGTGAGATCGCTCGGCAGATGCGCGACGTCTACTCGTCTTCGCGCATGTCGTCTTCGCGCAGCATGTCGCTGACGCGAGGCGTGCCGAGACCAGGACCGAAGGTCAGACTGATAAGTCCGACCGGACCGACTCCCAGAGCTTCGAAGTTGTCGCCCTGGGTACCGATCTGCTCGCCCAGAATCTCGAGAGAGACCTGGACCGGGAATCGGAAACGGCCGAGGCCTGGGGCGTACTCATACACGAGGCCACCACCACCTCCACGGGACTTCCCGCGGGCGCCCAGCACACTGCCGCCGGACTCATGATCGAGGTAACGGACACGCGCGCCGAGCGAGTGCTCTTCTGCGAGCTTCCACATCGCTTCGACGCCGAGCGTCCAGAGCATGCCCACTTCGGTATCTCCGAAGGGGCCCTCCTCGATCGGCAGACCGACGCCACCGAAAGCCCGGAAGATACTCTTCTCGAGCTCGACCCCCAGATGAAGGCCGAAATAAGCGGTTGGCGCAAATGCCCCACGAGCGACCTGGTCGCCCTTGAGCATGATGTTCTGCTGGCCGATGAGCAACATGCCCACGTCCAGCCCTCCATTGAAGCCAACCGACCGTGTCTCGACCGTGAGGTCGAGCGCGTCGCCGGCGATCTGTCGAGCGCTGTTTGCCGTCTCGGCTGTGACGGCAATGTAACTCGACAGATTGTTGTCGTTCGTCTCCCGAATTCGGCGCTCTTGCTCGTCAGCGGCCTTCCTTTCGGCCGTTTCCAAGTTAAGCGCCGTATCGAGACCGTCGAGCCGATCAGCGTTGTCGGCGATCAGGGTATCGTGACCCTCAACCCGATTCCTCAAATCGGCCACTGCGCTCGGAAGCGGTTTCACCGTCTCCTCGAGCGTACCGAGCCGTTCGCCGAGCTTCGGATCGACGACCGCCGCCGGCTTCTTGCCCTTGCCCCGCTTGGGAGGACAGTTGCCCTTCTTGCAGGACGGACTTGAAACGCTGACGCAACGAAAGCCCTGACGGACCTTCGCGTCGTAAGCGTCCTTACCCGCCTGATCGAGTATGTCGATCACGCCATCACAGTCGTCGTCGACGATGTAATGGCCCCAGGCCGGGACGAACGTGCCATTGGTGAAGTTCACCTGGCACGTGGTGGTTGACGCATTGCAGGCCGCGACATTCGCCTCGACCCGCTTCACGTCATCCGCCCTATCGGCGCGGCACCTGCGCCCACCGCAGTTGAACTTACCCACGTCGAACGCGGGCTTTCCATCCTGGGTGGTCGTGTCGCAGTCGTTGTCGATCCCGTCGCCCACCTTTTCGGTGGCGCCGGGATTGACGGCCGCGTCCGCATCGTTGCAGTCTTCCGCGCCGACCAAATAGCCGGCTTTGCCGCCCGCATCGGTACGGGAGGGATCCTCCACGCACCAGCCGTCGCGGTCGCTGTCCACCCCGCAATCCGCCGGGGGTTTGGGTGGAGCGGCGAAGGCCGCGTTGGCCGCGCACACGGCGGCGAGGATGACGAACAAGCAAAACTTCATCTTAACCTCCTATAGAACTTCTTCCCCCTCACGGGGATGGATTCGTCCATTGGGAACCGTTCCCGTAGGACGCCCGTTTCCCCGTGCGAGGGGGGACAAACGGGTTTGACCTTGTTTTCCGGGTGTCGTTTAAAGAACACGCCAGTTCGCATGGTCGGTATGTTGAAAACGAAATTTCAACCTCCGGTACCTCTTATTTCGTCTGCGACATCCCAACCATACGTTCTGAAGTGGTTCGACATCCATTGCGCAACGAGGAGGAGACGTGGCGAATGGACATCAAACCGCTTCAGAACGCAATATCAGCTTGGAATGAACGTTGCAATATAGCATAAGTGGAAAAAAACGTCAAGGGTTAAAATTGAGGAAAAAAGCCGGTTTTGTTATGGTTTGCAACGATTGAGACTGTTGAAATATAAAAAAACACACCCATTTGGTCTTGGTGTGGGTCAAAAAAACCTCAACTCTAACACTTATCCATGCAATTGATGACGTCTTCGAACCTTTTCCGACTGCAAAAGCACAAACCCGACTCCGACAAATCCTGCCAAAAAGAATCCGGACAACATGTTTGCCAGCACGTTTGGACGCACAGGCCAACGTGAGTTCAACGGCGCATCGATCAATCGAACTTGTACGTTGCCGCCGGAGGTAAACTCTCCCACCCGATCCGTGAGAACAAACGCAACCGCTCGCACGATTTGCTCGGCTTGCTGGACATCATGATGGTAAGCGGTAATCGTCAAAAGTCCCGAACCGCGCGAGACGGTTGCAAAAACCGTTCTGCGCCAGATACGGCGTCGCTTCGATCCTTCAAGCGGAAAAGCATCTTTATCAATATCAAAACCGGCATTGACCACTTGATCAAAAAATGTGCTCGTATAAACAATGGTTGCCAAATTCTCGGCAATACGTTCTTCTGAACGCGAAGCCGTATAAGCGTCAACGGATGAACCAATGTTTTGCAAAATGAGCAAACGCGCCGTGGAAGCATAACGAAGCGGCTGAACAAACGAAATCATCAATGACAAAACCAGTCCAAGCAAACCAAACATCAGAAGGGTTTGCCAGCCGTTGAAAAGATCACGAAGATGATTCGTGGGCATAACATCTCATCGAGTTTTCAGAGTGAACTCATTGTGGATTATCTACAAATTGAAACTTCATTCAGTGAGACCGTTGAAAAACTCGCTGTGGGTTCAGTGGTTTTAATTATACCTTATTCCTTTCGTTCACCCAATATCACCTCAACCGTTTGGGAAGTTCCTTTGCGATCCAACAAAATTTGGATATGATCACCGGTTCGATATTGCGCGATCAATTCATCGAGTCCGCGAGCTAAATCAATCGTCTCTCCATTCACGGACAGCAAAATGTCACCGGCTTGCAATCCGGCTTTACGTGCGGCGCTTCCTCGAGGAACGGACAGGGCGCCAAAGAGCAGGGCTCCGGATCGGTAGGATCTCGACACTTCCGGCGACAGACTTATCGTGTGCGCCAAATCAACATACTGTACTCCCAGCGATGGGCGAATGATTTTTTTTTGTTCCAGAAGCGCACGCAATGCCGGCGAAATCGCTTCGATGGGAAGAAGACGATTTTGTTCCGTGGCAATCGAAATCACTTCTCCGTTCAGATTAAAAACCACTCTTCCCGATTCAATGCTTTTATCGGTCAGAAGAAAACGATTGGGCGCATCGGAAGAAAACAAACCGGCGTTTTGAAAGCGATGTTCGGTCACGTTTGCAGGCAGAAAGGCGGTAGGACTTTCCGCGATAAACACCTGTTCGCCAAGCTGTGTCTCACTTCCCTTTCCAAACGCCACCACCGGCAAATCATTCGCGGTGACTTTGACAAAAAGTAAACGTGTCGCCGAATCATACACGCTTTCCATCACGGGATACATCTGGTTTTGTATGCGAAGAACGGAATCTTTCAAAGTCAACGATCCGTTCATGCCTGTGTACACTCCAACCCATCCGTCGCTTGTGAGCACCACTCCGATATGCGAACGATCTTGCAATGTATATCCAAGCGCACCCGGTTTTCCTTTGTACACTTCGACAATGCTCGGAAGCGATGAGGCAACAAACTTCTCCACGGCTTCTTTATAGGAAGAAGGAAAATTGCGCGGACGCTCTTGGGACAATCGAAGGGGTACGGTCAGTTCGCTCAACTGCACGGCGTAATCTGAAAGATAGGAAGACGTCAGCGCGGTTCCCAAAACGCCCGAAACCCCGCCGATGGCAAGAGCCATGACGATGGTGATCAAAGTTGTTTGCCAGTGAGATTTCATTTAAACAGTCTTATAGCGAGACTGTTGAAAAACTCGATGAGATGTCGGCGACAGCTCGCGAGTTTGTCAACAGTCTCATAGCCAATCTGTGCTTAAGACGATAATGATGAGCAAGACCAGAGCGGTTCCGACGTATCGTTTCACGACACTGGCGGAAAGCTTATGATGCACTTGTGCTCGTGTCAATCCGAGAAACAAATAAAAGAAAAGGGTGATAAGCGCGGCATTGGTATAAAGACCGCTTGGAAGAAATGCCAGCGTCACAAAAAATTCCGTTGTCAGGATTGATCCGGCAATGGCATAAGGTCGTAAGCGTGCTCCTTCGGCTTTGCTGACGAATAACGTTCCATACAACACAAACAGCGAAAGAAGAAAAAAAATCGGCGCAAGCAACCAAAGCGGCGTTTGTATTAAAAGATTCGTCCCGTAAGCCACGGAAGAAAGAAAAAAGACCGTCAAAACGTTTAAGAGAAGCGAAAGGTATTCAATGGAATACGGCTGATATTGCGAGGGCAAGTGCGTGTACTGAAAAAGATATTCCGCAAACAGAACAAGAAACACAACAGAGACAACCGCGAGGAGAAACGAAGAAATCGGCTGTTCAAACAAAAAAATCATTCCAAACGACGCCAACAAATATAAAAGAGGGATCCCTAAAAAATACCAGAACTCAAATTCGCGCACATGGAAGTGCAGAAGCCGCCCATACAAAAGGGCGATCGGAACAAGACCGAGCAGAACACTCCCCATCGGTGGCAACCATGTTTGCAAGAGCGACACGAAACCGAGTGAGACAATAAGTCCGATCGCAAACGGGGTGAGGCGATGAATCAAAATCATAATTTAGGGCTGAACTTCCAGCATCTTTATCGCCATCGTTCCTTCCACAACGACTTTTCCCTCTTGGTATTCCATCTTTTGAATTTGAACAAAGGACGAAATCTCTGAATTCAAGTTCAGAAGCCGGTCTTGGATAAAGGGCTGAACAAAAAACGCCATCAGCACGCGCGGAATCCACAAGGAGCCAATCTTCGTTGATTCCGGGGTGAGTTTCACCACTCCATCATTCACAAGAGCTTTTACGGAAATTTGAATGGCCGTCTGATTGGTTGAATCTTTTAAGGGAAGAAAAAAAATGAACTCTTTTTGAGACGAAACAATCACTTGTGCCAGACGGCTATCAATGATCGAATCTTTTTCGTTGTCGAGCAGGTTGCGCAAAGACGCGGTAAGGGATTGTTCTGTCAAAACAATCGATATGGATCGATCTTGAAGCGCCTCTCCGCCGGCCTGAAGCCGCTGTGCCAGAATGGTTTTGATTTCCTCATTGATCAGTGTCTCAATGGGAACTCCCGGAAGCACCACACGCTCCGGTTGCGGTTGATGGTAGGCAAACCCGGAAAATCCGGGAACGTTCACTAAACCGGTTGCCGCAAGCGCCCACGCGGCAACACCTAAACATCCAAAAATAAACAAGAGAAAAAGAAGCGAACAGGTAAACCACGGACGCCTCTTTCGCTGTGAACCGATCTCCTTGATCACTTCTCCTTTGAACTGCTGCAATTCCGCTCTGGTGTCTGCTCCTTTTTCAATTCTGGACATAAGGCTTTTTGAGAATTTGCTGGAAACGTGCAAACGCTTCTGACGCTTCTCCACTTCGCGCGCGCAAAGCCTGTGCGATTTGGTTGAGTTCGATCACGAGTGACAAATGAAAATCTTTTTGCTGTGCGGGAACGCGTAGCTCCAAGAGTTCCCGGATGGTCTGTTCCGTGAGAACCAAACGCGCGAGGTCATCAGATTGGTTCGGATACATCTCTTCAAACGCTTGCGTGATCTGTTGCCATTGTTTTTCATACGCTTGCGCAGAAACGGGCGACGGCTCCCGCATCACCGATACGGGTTCACGGCCTTGTTCCGTAAAGGCATAAAACATAAAAATAATGAGGACAAGCGTCAATCCTGCAAGCACAAGCGGAAAAAAAGAATGTCGTTGATGAAACATAATTAGGAGGCGAGATCTTTAAACATGTCTTCCGCCACCACCGCGATCATCGTCGCAAGCGGAATGGCCAAAATAGCGCCAACGACTCCACCGACTTTCACACCTATGAGCAGAGCCGCGATACTCAAAATCGGACTGAGTCCGGTCACTTTTTGCATGATCTTTGGTACCAGAATGTTGTTCTCCGCTTGTTGAATGATCAAATATAAAATCACCACAGCCGTCCCAAGAACCGGAGACACGGCAAAACCGATGATCGCCGCCGGGATAAGCGATACGATGGGCCCAACATACGGAATGATCTCAAACAATCCGGCGATGAGCGCGAGCAAAAGCGCGTAGGGCACTCCAAGCAGTTTCAGACCGACATAAACGGCAAGACCGATACATAATCCAAGAATAATCTGTCCGCGTAGCCAAGCGCCGATTTTCATCTGCATTTTTTTGAGAATCTGAACAAGATACGGCTTATACTCGGCCGGAGCAAAGGTCATGAAGTAGCGACGCATGCTGTTTTCCTCGACCACCATATAGAATGCCAGAACCAGAACAACCAACAGAGCGGCCAAACCGCCAAAAAATCCTTTCACGGTTGTAAAGATGGAACGGGCGGATGTAGTCAAACTCTGCTGAAAGGATTCCAGACCGCTTGTCAAACTTTCAAGAAATTGATGACGCTGTTGAAACTGAACAAAGGAATCGATCAGACTCGCAGAACTCAAGGAGAGATTGCCAATGAGCTGTCCGGATTGTTCAATCACAAGAGGGACAAGCACGATGACAATCAGTGAGGCCAGAGCAAGCAAGACGGTGTAGACGATCAAAACGGCCAGTCCGCGCGGAATCCGCTTTTGAGCAAACCAATCCGCAAACGGATCAATAATGGACGCAAGCATGATGGCGACGACAAAAATCGCCACGATCTCGCGGATAAACCACAAAAACCAGAGCCCTAAAATAATCAAAACCGCTTTCAAAAACGTCCCGGTCGAGATGCTGATCGTTTGCTCATTTCGCATAGGTGATTGTGTATAGTATAGCAGTGTTGTAGAATTCCATCTATAAGACCGCTCTCAAAACTCTCGGTCTACCATCTCTATGCGGCGATCAACACTTTTTTCCATCCTCCTTCTTTTTTTCTTTTTCAACGCTCATTTCGCATCCGCCGTCATCATCGATCCGAAAGACGCCTTGCCAAAAATATATCCTCTCACACCCGTAACCGCGCTCAAAGACACCAGTGTTTGGTATTCCGCCAAAGTGTCTGACAATGAACCTCTCAAAAGCTGTGAATTGATCATTGATGAAAAAACGAATCAAAAAATGAACGTCAAAACAGATGTTGCCATCACCTCATTAAAGCTGACGACAAATGGTGCTCATCAACTGCAGATGAAATGTACGGATAGCGATAACAATCTCGTCGAAGGAAAACAAACGACGATCACCGTCTCTTCCGGATTAAGCTCTGTGAAAGCCGGAGATCTTATCAAAATGGGATGTCCGGCGGTCGTCTATCCCAATCATCCATGCACGGCTGTGTATTATTACGGAGTGGATGGCAAACGCCATGCGTTTACAAATGAACCCGTTTACAAATCTTGGTTTGATGATTTTGATGATCTCATCATTCTCTCTGCAAAGGTGATGTCGGATATTCCGCTTGGAAAAAATGTCACGTACCGTCCGGGAAAACGTCTTTTGAAATTTACCACCAACACCGTTTATGCGGTTTCGTTCGCGGGATTTCTGCGTCCGATTGCCAATGCGGAGATTGCGGAATCGATTTACGGAAAAGAATGGGTATCGCTCATTGAGGGAGTGGACGATGTGTTCTTCAACAACTATCGCATGGGCATAACGATCGAAAGTACCAATGATTTCAACTGGAATACGGCAAAGAGTGAAACGAACTCGATTGACAAAACATTCTAAAAGGGATAAGACCCTTTGCACAATTCATTTCGAGCTGGTTTGGATGACGTGCGAGCAAAGACCGATGAAAAATGAGGAGAGATACTCCATGTACATAGACGAATTTTGAATCGGTCG
>CAYJVQ010000025.1:0-10623 GCA_964373605.1 uncultured Gammaproteobacteria bacterium
AATAAATTTCGGTTCCGTCCTCTGATTCATAATCTACATTAACCACATCTTCCTGATTCGGCAGATGGCAAGGTTCACCGTTGTCAATCTCATCTCCCTCATTATTTTTGGTGTGATAAGACAACCGAGGAACACAGAAATAAGGGTAGTCGTCGTCGTCCCATGTTTCTGTGCATTTGTCATTTGGAGAGGCATCTCCGCATCCGGCCATAACAGCGAAATATCCTGGCGGACAATTAACAGCTTCATACGGGCGATCATCCTTATAATCCGCTACGCTAATCTCATCGTCATCCAGCCCTTGCTGACAATTATTATCCTGCGTTTCCGCGCAATGATAATCATTATCCGTTCCAAAATCGTACGCAATCTCAACGTTTGCACAGTATGAAATGTCTTGAGGCTTGAATCCGGCGCCGGTGTACTTAGCGAACAAATCCGTTGCGCCTGAAAGCTGGTCAATAGGCAACCAAGTCAAACACGCTTGATTGGCGGGATCTGCGCTCGAGTAAAGTTGGATGGAACTGTCTTTTTCAATACAGAATCCCGGCCAACCATACATCGTGTCTTGCGCGGTCTTTTTCAGACACGTTCCGGCATCCTGTTTTGCCGGTTCGTTCGGCTTAGCCGCATCTACGATATACTTCGTACAATCGAAATCCGATGTACAGATTTGTCCTTCAAACGGACCACTGATACACAAACCCGGTGGAGGGATGTCGGAATCCACTCCGGGTGGCTCGAACAACAAAGCGGAACCTTGCCCATACTCAATCTTGTCATAATTGCAATCACAATCAACCGGGTTGCCTTTTGAATCAATGGCGCACGTTTTGGAATCTTGATAACCGGCTTTGTAGGTGTAGGGTTTGGATGTAACGTCTATTGGAACTCCGGGCGGCTGAAAACCTGTTACTTTCACGTTGGAATCATTTGCGTTTGGTGTGATCCACTGCTCTACCACCTTGGCAGACGGATACGGCGAATCCACTTCCGGATACCCGCGGCAGGACTGTTCAATCGAGGCGGCAAGCTTAAACTCATCGGCAAATCCATTTCCATCTCCATCTCGAATGTCAGTCAAACAACGGTTGTTGAAACACTTTCCCTTTGCGGTTGTTGCTTTTAGAACACACACTTGAGCCGTGGCGCATCCATTGATCGTTCCCGTTGTGCAAGCTTTCGCGTTCGCTCCGCTTAGTGGAACATCCACACACGCGTCTTTTTGACTATCATACGTAAATCCGCTGGGACAGGACGTTCCGTTGGTTGCCGGTTTGGTTTCCTGACACGAACCGATCACACATTGATTATTGGCTCCTGCGCACTCTTCCTTTTTCGAACAGGCATTGAGGGTGATGGAACACTGTCCGACTTTGCACGCACTGCCATTGCCGGAAGATGAATCGCACGATCCTGCGTTGTAAACCAAACGGTAATCAGGATCAAGCGGCGCGCACAAAACACCGGAGCTACAGATAGTGCCATCGCACGAAACAGGCGGCGCTCCGGATGCCAAAGGTGTCCCATCCTTGTTCACCAGCTGTCCAAATTTCTTGCAGGCCTTCTGCGGATTCAAATTGAATTGATTATACAGTTCAACCGGAAGTTGGTTTGGCACGGCGTATCCTGACAGTTCATATCCGTTCCATGTCACATCGCGCGCTGAATACAAAGCATCCGTCAAAATCTGCGGACTGCGACCTCCCCATTGTGTGCAACTGGTGGTTTGGCCAAGAACTTTTCCGCGCGTGCACAGATCAATCGAATCGCAAATCTGCTCGTACTTACTTGTCTGCGCATTAAAACTGGTGCGTCCGCTGTCGCACGCAAGCCAAGCGCTGCACGAACGATCTCGCGTCACTTTCAAAATGGTGTTGGAATCATTCGTCAGCTTGTAATTTGGAACGTCAACACACGTCCCTTGAACGTCTTTGTCATTTTTTGTCTTCAGCGCCGGACAGTCGTTATTCTGGAAACACGATCGTTCATAATAAATGTTTTCAACGGTCTTCTTAACGCTCATGCTTGTCAAAAGCGCGTCATCGCTACTAACGGAATATGTGCAACGACGTTTACACAAATCCACTTCTTGCCCGCTTTTCGTTTTAAATATTCCGCCGTCTGAAAGACAACTCACCGGATCCACCAGCACATCCGGCGCTTTTTTCAAGAACTCATCCGCATGCGCGGAAACCACATAACTCACGCTCGCGTTGTAATTCAACTCGGCTTTACTTCGGTTGTTAAACAGCGCGCATCCCGCCTTCTGGCTGATCTTTCCATTGCACGCACCGGCTCCCTGTGTGGAGGCCTGCGTGAGCTTGTCATTGTTAATGAAGGAATAAGATGTTTCACCGACCACATCACTGAATTCAGAACAGAGATCATACTGCCCGGAACACGCGCCGACCCAACCGTCATATTGCGTGTCGCCGTTTTTCCAAATGGAAACCTGATCGCCGGAGGTGACATACGCCGTGTCAACACCCGGGTTGAATTTTTTGTCGTTGTTCGTATCCGTCCAATAACACGGCTCATTTTTACCTTTGCGGAACCAACCCGCGAATTTCTTTCCTTCCATGTCAACGCTTGCTTTATACTCGCATTGCTTGTCCATCGGACTCTTGAAATAATAATTGCCGTCTTTGGTTGAATTGAATTCGTCGCAAAAGAGCGCATCATTGTCACACAAAATATCGCCGTACTGATCCGGATCATTCAGGTAATAAACACTGGTGAAAGATTCAACCTTCTTTAGATCTTGCGAATATTTCGGCTTGCCCACTTCTTGACATCCTGCGCCGGACGCGGCGCAATCCGTTTTTCCGTTATCCACCAAATACACGGGACGATCCGCAGGAGCAATCACGGTTTCAGAGCCAAACATGAGTCCAAATCCCGAGACGGAATCAACAGGCAATTTCTCGCCGAATGTTCCGTCGTAATCAAACGTACAAAACGAACGGCCTGCCGCAATCGTACAATAAGATTTTCCGTTGACCAGGCACTCGACCGGCGAAGACGCGACTTGCGGTTGTGATAAATCCGCCCCCTTCACACATCTGGCGTTGTAAATTTTCGAATAAGGAGACGGCGTTTCAAACGTTTGATAGAACATTTCGCAGGCAACCACTTTTTCGGAACACAATTTTGAGAATTGATACAGGTTATTCTCTTTGCCGTTATGATCCGTATACGCCTCACATCCTAAATAATACTGCGGCGCATTCAAACCGTTTGGAGCCGTATCACAAGTGGATGGCACCACCCAAGAATCTTTCACAAGGGTGATGTTTTCTTGCACCTGTTTTAAGGTCAGATTATCGAGATAAAACGTCTGGCCTGCGCCTGTCGAAAAGTAAAGCACGCTGTTTTTATCAAAACCGGTTATGGCGCTTGAGCTTGAATCAAACGGACCGAGTTGATACACGCGCCAACTTCCGTCAAGCGCGATGCCGGGCGCTGTTGTTAAGCTGTAAGCCGTACCTGTTGCGCTTCCTCCTTGCGTTTTGAATCCGACAGACAAGTTTCCGGACCCTTTTGCCCAAAATTCAACCACAAACGTTTTGCCTTTAACGATTTTGTTCACAAGCGCACCACAACTGGATTCTCCAGGGCTGACCACACAGTCAGGCTTAATTTCACATCCTGCTGGAGTGATTTTGTTGGGTAACGGACAGGTCAACGGTTTGGCTGGATCATAAGTAAGAAGTTGATTCTCTCCATTTTTCAAATAAGAATGCCGCGTTGCCACCCCGCCACTTAGAGTGCCTGCCGTTACGCGAAGCGAATGTCCATCGGTTGCAATGGATTCGTTGCTGATCAAAAGCGGGTCCTTACTTGCGACACTGCCAAACGTCATATAGCCGTCGTAGGAACCGCTTTCAAACGTTTCTTTAATGAGCGTCGCTGAATTTTGTCCGGCTCCTCCTGTATAAGCGCGGCATCCGCTTGCCGTTTCCGGACAAACATTGCTCTCGCTTGTGAGTCCGAAATAACGGCAAAATCCGACCGTTGCGTCCCAAAACCCGCCGGAAACAGCACAATCAATACTGGTGGATTGATTTTTTCGATAGGGCTGGCATTGATCACTGATGGTGACTGTTTTTGGAAATTCGCGGTAATGAACCAAACCGTCCGCGTCAAAAAATTCACGGCAATCCGGGTTTATCAATAAGATATCCCCGTGTTCATTGCATGCCAAATTGTTCGCAATGCTTGTTTTTACACTTTCCGTTTCACTGCAAACAACGGTATCTTTTGCACTGACATTCCATTTTATACATGGCGCTTTGCCGATATTTTTTTCTTTGTAAGCCGTATTATTCACTTGAGAAGCAGACGTAATCTCTAGCTCTTCTGTATCGCCCAAACTTGATTCAAGCAGTGTCCATGAACGAAGTTGATACCCTGCATTATCTGAACCTTCCCATGTGTAAAACGTGGCGGCTTTTTTTATTGCTGATCCATCCGCCATTTTTGTTGTCGCGCACGCACGCAAGTTCGTATAATATTCAATGCCCTCCCCGCCTTCAGACGCAAAACTCAAATTGGTAAAACTGTCACAACCGATAAATTGCGCAGAGCACGATTTCGCTTGCGTTGGAATGAAATACAACGGGAATTTTTCCGATTCATAGACGGTTTTTTCCTGTTTGAACGAATCGTATCCCACACACTCCGCCGGACACACATCAAGAGCGCTCGTAATGGCCGGAAGAGACGGATCGCCGTCGTCCGGCGTGTAGAGCGAACATCCGACATCTTGCGCTTGGCACATTTGCGCATACTTGCCGCAAGCCGCAGAATCCGTAAGCGCACCTGTGCAGTTCAGATAATCAGGCGCTATTTTAATAAATTTTTCCTGTTCCTCGCCTTTGGAAAGACCATCAACAAAATCACCCGTAACTTCTTTCGGTTCAAGTTGAATCGCGTCATAGCGAACGTCCGCGCGCGACGCAAGGGCAATCTCTATTTGCTTTGCCGTCAGTGGAGCGCCAAACGTACAGGAAAAACGCTTCCAAACAGATGTGGCAATATTGGAAACGGAAATTTGTTTTTTATTGTTTGTATCTTTGTAAGTACAGCCAAACATGGAAAAACCTTTCAAATCAATGGCAACGCCTTCACTGTTAAAAACTTGAATGCTTTGATCCACAGACGTTGACGCGTTTCCCGAAGGATTCGTCACTGCGTCCGAAATCGCGTAATAGCTAAACGTATAGAACTGATTGGGCAAAATAGGCACGCGTTGGGTGAGATACCCATCTGCTTTTTGAAGCATTCCCAACGATTGCGAGCCCTTTGCCGCCGGTTTATTCACTTCAATCTTAACGTCCGATTTGATTAATCCTTGCAAAAACCAACTGTCCGGCACGCCATCTTTATCGCTATCTTGCTCAAAACTTGGATTGCGCACACTGTTGAGAACCGCCCCTTTTTCAGGCAAAAGCTCGGAACAACCGGCATCGCTCTCGGAACATGTTTTAGCCGCGCGAGTAAAATAAACGCGCTCTTCATAAGTATATTTTGAAGGAGTCCCGTCAGGAAGGTTTACCGTGCCGTTTGTCTTCTGATACTTCCAGTTATCGCCTTGATTTTGCGTATCATAGGCGACACCGGAAAGCAACCAGTCGTAGGAATCATCCTTTGGATCAATGGTCGTGCCGGCGTTGTTGAAGTTTTTTGTTGTTCGATACCACTGACAGCCGGCATTCTGCTGACTGCAAACGCTGAAATCCACTGTATTGATCAGAAAATGGTTCTGCTGTTGGTTCGTTGTGCTTTTGAGCGCAAGGCATCCCGCATATTGCGCCGGACATTCATCTCCACGAAACCGCCACACGTTTTTCTCACGCACGCAATATCCATACCCATCCACACATTGGCCTTTGGAATTTTCACCCAAACAACCCGGCGCGTCCGCACACACACTTTGGCGGCCGGGACTCTTCTGGGTGAGTCGAATTTCACCGTTCACGGTGGCTCTGCACTGCGTATCGGGATATTTGAGCACCCAGCTCGGATCAATCAGATGGCAAAACGGATGCTGGGCATCAACGGTCCCGAGTGAATTGCAGTTGTTGAACTCTTGGATAATTTCTTTGAGCGTTTTGGGTTGCGAAACATTGTTGCGAAGCGCGGCAAGCTCCCATCCGATCGGAAGAATGCGCGCCTTGCGGAGTTTAACAAGATTGGCATAGCAAAATCCGTACGTGTAACAAAGAGGATCTTGGTTGATAGACAAACTTTTCGGAGAAACCACAGGCCAATTTCCGTTCAGCAATCCTTCGTCCATTGCCTCTTGAACCGTGAGTGGGACTCCGGACGTCCCACGAGAAATCGCGGTAAATAAACCCGAATCCATCACACAATTGTTAAGTCCGCGGTTCGCAACGCCTTGGGGAGGGCAGACGACAAACTCCGCGAGCGCATTATAATCGGATGTGGCAAAAGGCGTGGTGGCAAAAATTCTGGAAAAAATCTCCGGATCCTGCGAGGTTTCCGCAATGGCTTCAATGTTAAACGGATCCTTGCTGTCAGAACTCTTGTCAAACAAACCCGAATAAATTTTACTGAATAATTGAGAAAGCAAAGTGTTTGTAAATGTGGAAGCGGCCGTGAGCGCAAGTGCGGGCATGGCATCCCCTAATTGAGCGAAATCCGATGCTTTGAGTTGCGTGGTTTCTCCTGTGACAGCTTTGCTTAGCTTATCCAGAAAATCTTTCTCTGCAATTTTTCCCGGTGTTAACGTCGTTCCTGTCACAGGATCAATGATATCCCTTACCACCGGTGTCTGCGTCGTTCTTGCAAGCATTTCCAACTGTCTTTTCTGCGAAACTTCTTTATCAATGGCAAGATTGAATTTGATCGCGGCGCTTAATTCATTGCGGCCCGGTTGCAAAGATTCCGCAAATTTATTGATAATGGCTTTATTGGCTTTTTCCGCATCGGTCACGGTGCTATAGGCGTCTGAAACAAAACTTTCCCAATTATCAAGCACTTCCGTAATGTCACAACGCGGCTTTACCGGCTGATACTTTTGTTTGATGCCAAGGGCAAGACCAAAAGTAAACAAAGACCCGGGCTTCAAACACAAATCAAACTTCGTGCCCAAACTGCTGTTGAGGGCATCACTAAGCTGGCCTGTGGCCTCACCGGCGACGTCCAACCCAAACTCCTTGAATCCTTCCGCGGCGGATTTCCCGTAAAACAACGATCCTTGTCCCGGGCCGCCATTGGCAACAAGCAACGCGGATTCATAAGCCAAACGATTCACCACAAACTGTGAAAGATTCAGGAGCGCCTGAACCATCGCCGCCTCAAAAATAGGGCTGGCAATGCGGTCTTTCAATATTCTGGCCGTTTCTTTAATGCCTCGTCCGACACACGGAGGAGAAAACGGGGCAGCATCACAACTGCCTTCGGCCTGCGCACCTGCAACTTCCGTCACGTCAGAGCTGCCGATACCAAGAATCGCCTGCGCCGATCTTGCCAAAAAAAAGGAAGAACCGATCGTCAAAATAAAAATAAACGCGAATCCGGCAGAAATCCATCTTTTTTTGATTGGACTCGCATGCGACATATCACGGACTGGTTTCACTTTCTTTTTCTTTCACCAAATGATCAAACGCGCCTTGTTTGGACGCATCTTCAAGCGTGCTGTTAAAAAATTGCGTCAGCTCTTCATCGGTAATTTGATCGAGTTGCTCTTTTGGAACTCCGGCTTTCAAAAGCGCATTGCGGATTTCATCCATGGTGGCTTGTTTGAAAAAATTTTCAACATCCTGCGGATTTTCAAAATCAAACTGACCGGTTGAAAGAATCGCGGAGGAATCGCCAAACGCTTTCACCAGACCGGAAACGGCATCGCCTGATGGCGCCGCATCAACTTCTTGATCGCAATCCGTATCTTTTGGACAGGTCGGATCATTACCGGAAAAAATTTCTGTTTTGTCGTCAAACCCGTCTGAATCGGAATCCGTCAGATACGGACTGGTTTTATACACATACAGTTCGTCGTAATCCATGAGTCCATCGCCATCCACATCGCGCGTTTTGGATGCCTCCAGTTCTTTCTGCTCGCGCTGTGAACTCGTTAAAAACTTTTCACCTTTCAAATAACGGGCGACTTGCAGATCAAACGGTCGTCGGATGTTCACGCCAAAGGAACGGAATCCTAAAAAAACTCCCCCGATTCCTAAAAATAACAAAAGCGCAAAAGCAACCTTTTGCTCCGAGGACAGCGCTCGAGCTTTCCGATTTGGAATGCGCTTAATCGGCATAAATCTTTTAAGATTATATCAAACCTATGCAAAACAACCTAGGGATAAAAAGAAACCGTTCTCAAAACGTGACATTATAGACCTTTTGCACAATTCATTTCGAGCTGGTTTGGATGACGTGCGAGCAAAGAGCGATGAAAAATGAGGAGAGATACTCCATGTCTATCGACGAATTTTGAATCGGTCGCAGGCCGTAAGACGCCAAATCCAGCCGAAAGGTAATTGTGCAAAGGGTCTTATGGCTTGATCCTGTCGAATGACGGAGTCGAAGGGGTAAAATCAGAAACGCTTTGAAATTTTGTGAACGATCTCACTAAGAGCGTTGACAAATTGGCATAATTGACCTAGTCTATTCATAGAATCCATAGCGAGTTTCCCTGTTGACATCCTGAACGAAGTGAAGGATCTCAAATTTCGCTTCGCTCAGAATGACAGAGACACAGACGATCTCTTTTTTCACTGAAGGAAGTATCAATTTGCAGATAACCCACAATGAGTTCAGAGGAAGTTGGAGGTAGGTCATGCAAGATTTGCCGATGTATCTTGAATTCATGCGGCAGCTCGAGGGGAAAAAAGTACGATACGTGCTCTGCGGCGGGCTGGCTCTCGTGCTCCGCCACATTAAGCGCGATACGTACGATGCTAACATCGTGGTTGCACTGGATGAAGATAATGTGACTCGTTTTCTCGATGCGATCGAAGAAACAGGCTGGCAACCGCGCGCCCCTGTTCCTTCTCGCGATTTCCTCAATCCTGAAAAACGCAAATCATGGATCGAGGAAAAACATGCAAAGGTCTTCACCTTCATTCATCCAGAAAAAACGTTCCTTTCAATCGACGTGTTTCTGGCTCTTCCCCTCACGGAAGAAAAACTCTTTGGAGAGGCGACGCACATCGGGTGTGCAGGTGTGAGAGTTCCCGTGGCTTCATACCGCGCACTTCTTGACATGAAAAAAAAATCGTGCCGATTCGCGCAAAGGATGCTATCGACATTATCATCCTCGAAAGAATCCTCGACAAACAGAAGGACTCATGAAGAGACCCGATGGCGTGCCTGAAGAGTTCTGGCACAATGAACCTTGCTTAGCAATTTTTCGCGCCGTTGAGGAGAGTGCGGAGTTCGCCCAACAGATGGGAGTCCGTTGGGATGAAGAAGCGGCTTATCTCCCTCCCGATTGGCGCGAACGGGTGGAAAAAATGCTCAAACGCACATGAACTGGGGTTCCGGAACATACGACTCACCGCAACAGCGCCTCACGGTATGGTTGCGGTTTTTCTATTCAAAACATAAAGAGGATCGTGTGCTTTCATTATCACGGCGCCTGCAAGGTAAGCTCGATCCATTGCTCTATGGTGAGAGATTCGGCGCGAATGCGAGCATCTATTTTTTGTTTTTCAAGCGCGGCAACGGCCCAAAGTCCCAAATTGGACTTCAACTGCTTTCGTTTTGAAGAAAACCCTCGTTTCGCAATGGCAATCACGCGTTCGGGATCCAAATTTCCAAGGGCCGGATGTTTCATTGGGTATAAATCGAGCTTGACAATGGCGGAATCAACTTTTGGAATCGGTCGAAACGCTCCCGCTTTCACCACAGCCACACGCGTACAAACCGCATAGAGTTGACACACAACAGATAACAGACTCATGCGCGGCGGCTTTGCGATGATGCGGCCCGCGACTTCTTTTTGAACCATGAGCACCATGCGTGTGAGACCGGGAGATCTCGTAAGAAAATATTCAAGAAGAGAAGAGGTGATGTTGTAGGGAATGTTCGAGACGAGTTTGAAGTTTTTGATGTTATCTGAAGCGAGTCCGGCTTTGAGGCCTGACGAGTCAAGGCCGGAAGCCAAGACATCCCCATGAATCAAGGTGATGCGTTCGCCAAACTTATTTTTTAACCCGGGAATCAAATCCTTGTCGGCTTCGATCGCGATCACCCGCGCTCCCGCGTCGACGAGCGCCCGCGTGAGCACTCCCGTTCCCGGTCCAATTTCAAGCACAGTCTCGCCGGATTGAATTTGTGCCGACTCAAGAATCTTGCCAACGACGGTTTGATCCACAAGAAAATTTTGCCCCAACCGTTTTTTTGCTCTAGGCAACATACGGGATTGAAATGGTGATTTCCCCTTGCCGTAACACCCTCACGTCTCCATCCTGTTCGATAATGATCGTGGAGGGAGGCCGCAGAGGCAAAGGCCCGCCATCCAAATAATAATCCGGGTGCAAAAGACGAACGTCAAATTGAGCGTGCGCCTCGGTGACGGTGTAGCACGTTTTCTGCCCGGCGACATTGGCCGAGGTCGCCACAAGAGGTGCTCCGATCCCTTTTGATAAC
>CAYJVQ010000026.1:0-10306 GCA_964373605.1 uncultured Gammaproteobacteria bacterium
TGAAGAGGTGGCGCCGTCCCGCAAGCCGACAGCTCGCGAGTTTTTCAACAGTCTCGAAAATAGTCTTTGACTGTTTCGAGATGCGCTCTAAAGACGGGTTTCTTTTTTAGAGTGTTTTTCTTTATAAACTATGCCTTCCCCCATCGAACAAGCCATCCGACAAATCGTCGAAGAAAAAGGCCTTCAACATGAGGCCGTGATTGATGCCATTGAATCTGCGCTTGCGGCCGCCTATCGCAAAGATTTTGGTGACAAGAATCAAAACATTGAAGTAAAGTTCAATCCGGAAGATGGTTCCATGCAAGTTTGGGATGTGAAAACCGTTGTAGAGGACATGGATCTTGAAGAACTTGAACGTCTTGATCAAGAGCGCCAAGCGCGCGCAGAGCAATTAGCTCTGCAGATTGAGACAGCCAGAAAAACCGGTGTCGCGATGCCCGCGATTAGCATTGAGGAGGATTTTAGCCCTCGCTTTAATTCTAAAACCGACCTGATGGTTTCTGAAGCGCGCGTTCTTAAACACCATGCGCAAATCGGAGACATCATACGAAACGAGCTTCCACAGCCAGAGGAATTCGGTCGCATGGCGGCCATGACAGCCAAACAGGTTATTACCCAAAAGTTGCGTGAAGCGGAACGCGAAGTGATTTACAATGAGTTTAAAGAACACGAAGGCGAACTGCTCAACGGGACTGTTCAACGTCGCGAGGGTCGCGTCGTGTTAGTGGATTTGGGTCGAACCACCGCCATCATGCGACCGGAGGATCAGATTTCGTTTGAACGATATAACACGGGTGATCGTCTCAAAGTTTATGTCCGCCAAGTGGGACTGACGACAAAAGGACCTGAAATTTTGGTTTCTCGCACATCCGAAGATTTGGTTCGCAAACTGTTTGAAATTGAAATTCCGGAAGTGGGAGATGGGATGGTCGAACTGAAAGCGATTGCGCGTGAAGCCGGATCTCGCTCAAAAGTCGCGGTGACGACATCTGACGATTCGATTGATCCGATTGGCGCGTGCATTGGCCAGCGTGGTTCGCGGATTCAAACCATTATTTCCGAATTGGGCGGTGAAAAGGTTGATATCATCGAATGGAATGCAGATCCAAAAATGTTCCTGATCCACGCTCTTTCACCCGCCAAGGTGAGCAATGTCCATTTGGATGAACAGGAGCATGTCGCTTTTATAAAAGTTGAAGCGGATCAGCTCTCGCTCGCGATAGGGAAAGGAGGTCAGAATGTTCGTCTAGCTGCGCATCTGACAGGATGGAAAATCAATATTGCAGAAGCGCAGAGTGATGCCGTGATGGCGAGTTCAAGCGAAGGTGAATAGCCGGTCTCAATCATCTATGGGTTTATTTCACACACTGCTCGTTCAGCCAATTTTCAACCTTCTCGTTTTTCTTTATGATGTGATGCCGGGAGGCGACATGGGTTTTGCGATTATTTTTTTGACTGTGATCGTAAAACTGATTCTCTGGCCATTCATGAATTCATCTCTGAAGTCTCAAAAAGCGCTTCAGGAATTACAGCCAAAAATTGAGGAACTGAAACAAAAACATAAAGATGATAAAGAGGGATTGGCAAAGGCCACCATGGAACTTTATAAGAACGAAAAAGTCAATCCGCTTTCTTCCTGTTTACCGCTTCTCATTCAATTTCCGATTCTCATTGCTCTTTATCGCGTTTTGTTGCAAGGATTCAATCCGGATGCTCTCAATCAACTTTATCCTTTTATTTCCAATCCGGGCGAGATCGATAAAATGTTTTTGGGTTTTCTCGATCTTTCACTCGCGAGCGTTTCGTTGGCGGTGCTTGCGGGCGTTCTGCAGTTTTTCCAAACAAGGATGTTGATGAACAAGCGTCCGCCAAAAACCGTTCAAGGAACTCCCGGGGCAAAAGATGAGTCCATGTTGGCGGCCATGAATAAATCCATGTTGTATTTCATGCCTGCCGTGACGATTCTGATCGGTGCGCAGTTACCGGGAGGGCTCACTCTTTACTGGGTAACGGTAACGATTGTGTCGATCATTCAGCAGATGGTGGTGTTTAGGAAAATTTGATCTGTACGATAAACGGGTATGTCGTCGCCCACAGATATTGAACTCGCCATTTTCCGCACGATCTGTTGGTTTGGTGTTTTTGAAATGCCGGTGACACGTTTTGAGATTTGGAAATGGCTGCTGATTCCGATCAGGCCTTACGATTTGTTTGAAGTCGATCAAGTTTTGAACACGAGCCAATGGCTTTCCCATCGGATCAGCCATTCTCAAGGTTTTTACGCGTTAAAAATGATTTCTCTGCCACCGCAGATTCAAGATCGGCATCGACGATTTTTAGATGCCGTTTGTAAGTTTCGAAAACTTCGCCGTGCCGCTCTTTTTTTTCGTCTGCTTCCGGCCGTTGAAGCGGTTGCGGCGGCCAATACGCTTGCTTGGTGGCATACGACCGCTCAAAGTGATATCGACCTTTACATCACAACCAAACCAAACCGCCTTTGGTCGTCTCGATTTTTTTTGGTGCTTCCTTTTTTGCTCACTGGTCATCGGCCGCACGGTTTGTCTCGTCCCCCTCTGCGCGATCCGTTTTGTTTCAGTTTTTTTTCAACGACCCAAGCGCTTCAATTGGAAGCGTTGAAATGGAGTCCGCAGGATTATTATTTGGCGTTTTGGATAAAGTCCCTTGTCCCGATTTTTGATCGCGCGGATGTGCTTGCTCATCTGGGCGCGCTCAACAAATGGGCGAATGTGATGTTTCCAAATGCTCGTATGCGCCGTGTCCATCCGCTTCATCATCCGCGCAAGACGATTTGTGTGCCCATTCAGTGGGCCGTCTTTGAGCCGCTGTTTCGATGGATGCAACGCCGCCGGTTTCCAAACGTCCTGCGCGAGCTGGCCAATAAAGATTCACGCGTGGTTATTTCAGATGACCTGCTTAAATTCCACGAAAACGATCGTCGACAGTCTTTTCTCCAACGCTATCAAGATCTCGTAGACCTCACATTATGAAAGAGCGATTCGCCAATCACCTTTTGCTTTTGGCTATTTTTCTTCTCCCGTGGCAAACCAGATGGATTTTTGGAACGTCTCAAATTGGTTTGGAAACTTCTCAATACGGCCAACTTTCATTTTACTTGACCGAGCTGATTCTTTTTTTTGTTGTGCTTCTGCGCGGACGTCCCTGTTATCAACCTGAAAATCGATGGGTGATTCAGGCCGGTTACTTTTTTTTGGGAGCGGCTTTTTTCTCTCTCGGGTTTGGCGATTTTTTCCCCATTGGCCTTTCACAGATTTTGCATCTGATTTTCGCTTTCGCTCTTCTCACCACTGTGTGTGATGTGCGAACAGACTTAAAAGCGATTGCCGTGGCGTTTGTTTCCGGTCTTCTGATTCCGGCAGGACTCGGATGGTGGCAAACCATAACCGGAAGCTCATCCGCTTCGACTTGGCTTGGCCTTTCTGAACAACACGTTGTCACCGGTGGAACCGCCGTGGTGGAAACGATTTCCGGTCGGATGCTGCGCGCCTACGGAACGTTCCCGCATCCAAATATTTTCGGGGGTTTTTTGGCTGTCGGCCTTGTGGTTCTCGCTTGGCTCGTGCGATTTATCCATTCTCGCCGAACGCTCATTTTTTCCATGGTCACAGCGGTGGTTGTGAGTGCGACGCTCATTATCACCTTTTCGCGCAGTGCCTGGTTTGGCATCGTGATCGGCTTTCTCGTGTTGATGAGTCTCATGTTGCTTCGCCGTCGCCTTGTGCCATCGCGAGCTCTCCCCGTCATCCTGCTTGGTCTTGTAACCGTGATTTCCACACTGGGAATTTTTTATCATCAAGTTTTTGCTCGCTTTGCCATGGACGGCAAGGTGGAGCAGATTTCCGTTGTTGAACGCACATCGCAGTATCGTTTGTTTGATGAGGTTTTTTTTGTGAACCCCTTGTTTGGGGTCGGACCGGGTGCGTATCCCTTTGTTCTTTCGCAGATTGATCCCGGCGGTCAGGTCTGGGCCTATCAGCCGATCCACAATACGTTCCTTCTTGTGCTGAGCGAGCTTGGAATTGTGGGGATGTTGGCACTTTTGTATTTGTTGTTGCGGGTTGATCAGGTGAGTTCAAAAGCGGCAAAAACCGCCGGTGGCATGTTCGGTTTATGTCTTGGCGCCGTTCTTATCGTGATCGGGCTTTTTGATCATTATCTGTTTTCCCTTTGGCCCGGGCTTGCGCTTAGCGTTCTTTCATTGTCGTTTATTGTGAATTGGTCGAGCCGTTTGTCGCCTGAAATACATAACCAGACTTAACATTGACGAATTTTTGAAATGGCCTATGTTGCTTGTGGATCATTCACAAGGGGTAAACCATGGGTTTTGTTCTCATCGTTACGAAGCGTGCAGATATTCATGCGGATTTGGTGATTCGTCGAATTCGGGAGCTGGGCGGTAAATTTCTTCGGATCAATGGAGAGGATATTCTTGCACGGAACTCCTTCTATTTTCGTGGACCGCCGATCGAAGCGGAGGTTATTATCGACGACCAACACTATATCAGTCGTGACATTCGGAGTGTCTGGTATCGTCGAAGGAAAGAACCGGATTTGAATCTCAGCATTTCAAGCATTCCAGCTCGACACTTCGCACAAGAAGAAAATGCTGCTGCTTTCGCCAACTTCCTCACTCTGCTATGCGATCGTTTTTGGGTCAACCCAATGGAGGCAGCGGAACGGGCAAAAAATAAGATGCATCAGTTAGCTACTGCCTCATCCTGTGGGTTAAAGATACCGAGAACTATCGTCACAAACAGTCGTGGCGAGCTCCAACTTTTCTTTCACGCTTGCAAAGGAGAAGTCATCTACAAACCACCCTACAAAGGAGTAATCAAACGAAAATTACCAAGGAGATGGCCAAAAGACATACCAACACGTCTCCACCCCCTTTTCTACCCTTGGTTTGACAGACGGGCCAAGAAAATAGAATCCGTCGATCTCTCTCACCTTTCACCATAGGACGTGTTGATATGTCGCAGGGAACAACGGCGACAAGTCCGTTGGCCCGAAGACATGCCAACACGTCCCCACCCCCTTGACATCTTTTTTTATATTCGTAAAATGGACTCGCTAGCACTCAATAGGAGAGACTGCTAGCGTATTTAAATCTTTTTCATCTTATGAAACTTATACCCATTTCCGACCACCTGGTGGTCAAACCTGTTCCTGCCGAGGAAAAATCGGCCGCTGGGATTATTATTCCAGATACCGTGAGCAAAGAACGTTCAGAACGAGGCGAGGTTATTTCCGTGGGCCCGGGTCGACAGCTCGACAATGGCTCGCTTTCCCGGATGGACGTCCGTCAAGGTCAGGTGGTGTTGTTTAAGAAATACGCTCCTGATGAAGTGAAAATAAACGGAATCGAGTTTTTAATTATTAGAATGGAGGATGTCATGGGAGTGATTGAATAAGCATATGTCAAAACAAATTTCGTTTAATGAAGATGCGCGCAGTGCGCTCAAACGTGGCGTTGACAAGCTTGCCAATGCCGTGAAAGTAACGCTTGGTCCAAAGGGACGCAATGTGATTTTAGATCGCGGGTATGGTGCGCCAACCGTGACAAAAGACGGGGTGACTGTGGCCAAAGAAATTGATCTGGAAGATAAATCCGAGAATCTTGGCGCGGAGCTGATCAAAGAGGTTGCAAGTAAAACAAATGATGTTGCCGGAGATGGAACAACAACCGCGACCGTGCTCGCCCAAGCGATGATTGCCGAAGGGCTTCGCAACGTGACGGCCGGAACAAATCCGCAGGCGCTTCGTCGAGGAATCGAAAAAGGGGTCGAAGCGATTGTGAAGGAGATCAAAGAAAAAATCGCCAAGCCCATCAAAGGTGAAGAAATTGAAAAAGTTGCATCCATCGCGGCCAATGACGCAGAAATTGGCACCATGATTGCAAGAGCCATGGACAAAGTAGGTAACAATGGTGTCATTACGGTTGAAGAAGCGCAAACGTTCGGAGTAGATGTGGAAGTCGTGGAGGGGATGCAATTCGATAAAGGATATGTTTCGCCCTACATGATTACAAATTCAGAGCGCATGGAAGCGGAATATCACGATGCCTACGTTCTTATTACAGATAAAAAAATCAGTTCGGTTCAAGACATTGTACCCGTTCTCGAGAAAGTGGCCGCGGCCGGAAAGAAGGAAGTCGTGGTCATTGCGGAAGATGTTGATGGGGAAGCGTTGGCGACATTGGTGGTGAATAAATTGCGCGGCGTTTTCAATACGCTTGCGATCAAGGCGCCCGGATTTGGAGATCGTCGTAAAGCCATGCTTCAAGATATTGCGATTTTGACAGGCGGTAAATTGATTTCAGAAGAAGTGGGATTGAAATTGGAAAGCGCCGATCTTTCTGATCTTGGACGAGCGCGTAAAGTGGTTGCCAATAAAGAACATACAACGATCGTGGAGGGATATGGAGATAAGCAAGCCATAGAAAATCGTGTGAAGCAATTGCGCACGGAGTTTGAGGATACAAAGTCTGATTTTGAAAAAGAGAAATTGCAAGAACGTATTGCCAAATTGTCCGGCGGAGTGGCCGTGATTAAAGTGGGTGCGGCGACCGAGACCGAAATGAAAGAGAAAAAACATCGCATTGAAGACGCGGTTGCCGCGACAAAAGCCGCGGTTGAAGAAGGGATTGTGCCAGGCGGCGGTGTCGCTCTGCTTCGTGCCATCGATGTGCTCGATCAGGTTTCCATTCAAGGCGACGAACGTGTGGGACTGGATATTTTGCGCCGAGCGCTTGAAGAGCCGGTGCGCATCATTGCGCAGAACGCCGGAAAAGATGGGTCTGTGGTTGCGGAAAAAGTGAAAGAAGCGAAAGGTTCGGTTGGATACAATGCGGCAACAGACATTTATGAAGATTTATCCGTAGCCGGAATTATTGATCCGGCAAAAGTGACGCGAAGTGCGCTTCAAAATGCGGCGTCGATTGCGATTATGATTATCACCACCGAAGCGGTGGTCACGGAAATTCCAAAGAAAGAAGAACCGGCCGCAGGAGGCGGACATGGGGGAGGGATGGGTGGAGGAATGGGAATGTATTAAAAAAATCTTTTATCAGATTTTAGTCATAGGGCGGGGTTCACAGACCCCGCCTTTGTGTTATCATAAGAACGCTATGCTTACACAAACGGAAAAATTCATCTCGGCTATCGGTTACCTTGGGGTTCTGTGCATCATCCCTCTCTTGTTTGAGCGTAAAAGTACGTTTGCGCAACATCATGGGAAACAGGGTCTTGTCCTGCTTATTGCCTGGCTTCTTATTTGGATCGGGAACATCATTCCGTTTCTGGGTCAGATGGTTTGGGTTATCGGGTCCGTTATTTTTATCATGCTGATTATTCTTGGCATGGTCAACGCTTTTGCCGGTCGTTTGTGGGATATGCCGATTTTGGGCGTGTATGCGAAGAGAATAAAGTTTTAGCTCTCCACACTAAACTTTTTTTGAACTCATTGTGGGTTATCTACAAATTGATACTTCCTTCAGTGAAAAAAGAGATCGTCTGTGTCTCTGTCATTCTGAGCGAAGCGAAGAATCCCACAAAAAGAAACAGCTTGTAAACATTTGAGATCCTTCACTTCGTTCAGGATGACAATAGGGAAACTCGCTGAACAGGGAAACTCGCTATGGGTTCATTTAAAGATGGTGGATAAGAATTGAGAGATAAATTGACTCTTTAGCGTAGAAGCGTTTGTTTATCACGTTTGATTTTTAAAGATGAAAGCGTATGAAAGAGTTGATCAATAAAATTCAAGACCTCCGGGTGCGAGCGGAAAACACCTGGAGGTCCCTTTGACCTCGATACGGTCAAAATACAACTCGCCGCTTTGGAAACCGAAATGGCCGCGCCGGATTTTTGGTCTTCTGCGGAACAAGCTCGAAAAGTGAGCAAGCAAGCGGCAGAATTGCGAGATGAACTTTCCACTTGGGAAGGATTTTTGCACGAGGTCGATGAATTGCAAGAAATGACGCGTCTCGCGATCGAAGAAGGGGAAGAGTCGTTGGCGGAAGAATTTGAAAAAAAACGACATATCTTGGAACGGAAATTTTCCCGTCTCGAATTTGCCACGCTTTTTTCCGGCCCGTATGATAACCGTCCGGCCATTGTGTCCATCCATGCCGGTTCCGGCGGCACCGAAGCGCAAGATTGGAGCGAGATCCTTCTTCGAATGCTCGTGCGATTTGCCGAACGCAAAGATTGGAACGTGAGCGTGATTCATGAATCGCGCGCCGAAGACGTGGGGATCAAGAGCGTGATGTTTGAAGTGGAAGGACGTTACGCTTACGGATATCTCAAATCTGAAGCCGGTGTGCACCGTCTTGTTCGCATTTCTCCTTTTGATGCGGAAAAAATGCGTCATACAACTTTCGCGCTTATTGAAGTGATTCCTGAACTGGATGAACTTGATGAAATAACGCTCGATCCAAAAGATCTTCGTATCGACACGTTTTTGTCCAGCGGAAAAGGAGGCCAGAGCGTGAACACGACTTATTCGGCGGTACGTGTGGTTCATCTTCCGACAAACATTTCCGTTTCCTGTCAAAATGAACGTTCTCAACAGCAGAATCGTGAAACCGCGCTTAAAATTTTGAAATCAAAACTTCGCCAGATTCAATTGAAAGAACGCGAGAGTCAAGAGTCACAGTTGCGCGGCGAGTACCAGTCTGCCGAGTGGGGCAATCAGATTCGTTCGTATGTCTTGCATCCTTATAAACTGGTGAAGGATCATCGCACAAAATATGAGACTACAGACACCGAAGCGGTGTTGAACGGGGAGCTCGAACCGTTTATGGAGGCGTATTTGAAGATGCGGCTTGAGCAGTCGGATCGATTTGGTGAGGCAAATAAAGAATAGAAAAACTTTTTTATGCAAAAATACAAAACAGCCTTAATTACCGGTGGAGCCGGTTTTATCGGTTCGCACATTGCGGATGCTCTTATTCGTCGTCGAATTAAAGTGTATATCATGGATGATTTGTCAACGGGCAACAAGGCAAACGTGAATCCCAACGCTCATTTCACAAAACTCTCTCTTTTGAGTCCGCAATGCGCGGAGTATTTGGCGCGTGTGAAGCCGGATGTCATTTTTCACACCGCCGCCCAAATTAATTTACGGGATTCTGTTGTCGAGCCATTTTCCGATGCCCGTACCAATATCCTGGGAAGTCTTCTCATTGCTCACACCGCCGCGAAAATAGGAGTGAAAAAAATCGTCTACTGTTCAACCGGAGGGCCGATGTATCCGGAAACCGCACGTTTGCCATGGTCGGAAAAAATTGTTCCGGAGCCGCTCTCTCCTTATGCTATTTCCAAACGAACGGCGGAAATGTATTTTCACTACACGTATATGCTTTTTGGGGTTCCTTATGTGGCTCTGCGATATGCAAACGTGTACGGTCCGCGACAGAATACAAAAGGGGAAGCAGGGGTGATTTCTCTTTTTGCAAAGCACATGCTCGCAGGGAAATCTATAACGATATTTGGAACCGGAAAGCAGACGCGGGATTTTGTGTATGTGGAAGATGTGGTGCGAGCGAATTTGTTGGCGTTGCAAAAAAATGTGGTTGGAATTTTTAACATAGGAACGGGAAAGGAAACGGATGTGAACACGATCGCTTCCAAATTGCGAAAAATGACGCAGGGGGAGTTGCCGATCCGTCACGCACCGGCGGTCGTCGGCGATATTATGAGATCCGCGCTCGATGCGCGTTTGGCTCGCGAGAAGCTCGGATGGGTTTCGCGAGTGAAATTGGACGAAGGATTAGAGCGAACCGTGAATTGGTTTGCAAAAAAACCATAGTTTTTTGATTTCGTGTTTGGTTGAAGCGATCGAAACGTTATGATGCCTGTGCTTGCAAAACAAATTAATGAAGCGGTAGAAGTGTTAAAAAAAGGCGGGGTGATTGTCTTTCCAACAGAAACGGCTTATGGGCTTGGGGCGGATGCAACCAATGCCCGAGCGGTCAGAAAATTGATGGCCGTGAAGGGAAGAGAAGGATGGAAAACACCCCCTCTTATTGCCGCGGACATGGAGATGGTCGAGCGATTCGCTTTGTTTTCTTCGCGACTTCGTGCACTTGCCAACCAATTTTGGCCCGGTCCTCTCACGATCGTCGTCCCAATCCCAGGGTTATCCCAGGGTTATCCCAGGGTTAACCCTGGGATAACCCTGGGATTGGTGCGGGAGGTGGTGCGCGATGGGACGATCGCGATTCGGGTGAGTTCAAATGAAACGGCTCGGGAGTTATCAAAAGGGA
>CAYJVQ010000027.1:0-9712 GCA_964373605.1 uncultured Gammaproteobacteria bacterium
AGCTGGGTTCAGAACGTCGTGAGACAGTAAAAATAACGATGATTCTGAGTAAGGTACTTTTCGTCTATAAATAATTCAGTCGCAATGACTGAACGACCGTGCTGTCATTAAATTTGGCTATTTGCTGGAAACTCTGATTACCTTCATCGGAGAATGGAGGTTTCAAGTATCTCACACTACGTGGTAAAATTCAGAATATTAAAACGTAAAAATGTGTTGAGTGCAGACAACCAGCAGGGAAGGCCTTAAGCATGTGTTAAAACCTCATCCACAATATGTTGTTGGTTTCGTTGATGGCGAAGGAAGTTTTCATATCGCGATCTATAAAGATCCACGAATGAAAACCGGAATGAAATTGATTCCAGAATTTCACGTCAGTCAACGTGTCACAAGCCGATCCGTCTTGGATGGTCTTGTTGATCATTTTCAGTGCGGATATGTGAAAGCAAATCATGCAAAAAGTGATCGTGATACAACGTACGCATATGTGGTAAGAGATCGTCGTGACTTAATCTCAAAAATCATTCCGTACTTCAAGAAGTATAAATTGCAGACGGAAAAATGTAAGGATTTTCAGTTGTTTGCTGAGGTCGTTACACGAATGGAAAAGGGAGATCACTGCGATGGACAGACACTTACAGGTATTCTCGATCTTGCATATCAAATGAATCAAGGTGGAAAATATCGAAGAGTGAGACACATATTTAAGGAACCCTCAGAGACTATACGCCAAACATCCCCACCAATTAGGGGATGAAGATATAGTCCGAACTGCATGGCGACATGCAGACCTTGCGGGAAATCGCAGGGCGCCGCAGTTGCATATCAGATTTTAGAAGCGGTTTGCAAAGTAACAAAATTGTCGGTCTCCTATCTGCCATGGGCATCGAAGATTGAAGGAACCCTTTCCTAGTACGAGAGGACCGGAAAGGACGAACCTCTGGTGTACCGGTTGTTCCGCCAGGAGCATCGCCGGGTAGCTATGTTCGGCTCGGATAAACGCTGAAAGCATCTAAGCGTGAAGCCGTTCCTAAGATTGGTCTTCATTTGAGACCCCTCAGAGACTATGAGGTTGATAGGCCATACGTGAAAGCGCAGTAATGCGTTGAGCGGAGTGGTACTAATAGGTCGAGCTCTGCAACCTTTTATGGATTTGATCTCCCATGTTTCTTACAACTACTACAACAAGTGAACTCTCAAAAAGAGTTCTCTGTCTTGGTGCCACTTCCTGGGAGGCCACACCTGTTCCCATCCCGAACACAGAAGTTAAGCTCCCACGGGCTGATGGTAGTGCGTGTGCGCGAGAGTAGGTAGGCGCCAGGACAGAGAACTTTTTTGTTTGTTCGGAGTTTGGTATCGTATGGGTCATATGGAAGATCAAAAGAAGCCTTGTGCCGCCTGTCGCCTTATCAAAGATCTTCTTTTTTTTTCTTTTGGAGTGATCGTGGGAGCGTTCTTAGGTTTTTACGTGGCAGTGTTCGGTTAACGGGCGAGAGCCCATCTTGAAAAAAAATGCCCGCATGTTAAAATGCACGGGCTATTTTTGTATGAACTATAAATTTGTTATTCTGGCCGCCGGCAAAGGAAAACGCATGATGTCAGATATTCCAAAAGCTTTGACTCCTCTTGGAGGAAAGCCACTTTTGCAATATCTCTACGAGTCGGTGGTTCAATCGGGTATCGATGGGGACCCCCTTGTGGTCATAGGTCCGGAGCGTCAACGGCTTTGCGATTCATTTGGCGGACGCTGTCAGTATGTTGTCCAAGAAGAGCAATTGGGAACCGGACATGCGCTGATGGTCACCAAAGATGTTGTCGCTGATGTGGACGCTTTGATTGTTTTAAACGGAGACGAACCTTTTGTTTCTTCACGTTCGTTACAAAAACTTCAACAGCGACATGAGGAGCGTGGAAATACGATTACCCTGATGACGACAACCGTTCCATCATTTGACGATTGGTATCACGCGTTTCATCAGTGGGGTCGTATCGTGCGCGGATCGGACGGACATATTGTTGGAATCACAGAATATAAAGATGCCAGTGAAGAGCAAAGAGCCATTCGTGAAGTGAATCCGTCGCTTTTTTGTTTTCAGGGAGAGTGGTTGTGGAATCATATCCATCTGATTGAGAAAAAAAATGCGCAGGAAGAATATTATCTTACGGATTTGATCGGTTTGGCGGTGGCCCAGGGAAAAAAACTTTCGTCGATTGATGTTTCACCGGAAGAAGTGGTCGGGATCAATACGCCACAAGAGCGTGAGATCGCCGAGCATGTGCTTCAAAATCGCTATGGCTAAACTGATTATCATTGGTGGGTCATTGGCAACAGGAAAATCAACGCTCGCCAAACGTCTCGAACAAGAAACCGGCATCAAGCGCATCTCGATGGACGATTTGAAAGAACGTTTGTTCGATATCGGAGGGTTTCGCGATCGGGCTTGGTCAAAACGGATCGGGCATATCGCCTGGCCGGTGTTTCAACAACTGGTCGAACTGCATCTTGAACAAGGAGAGTCTGCCATTGCAGAAGCGACATTTTTGTGGCCGAACGATGCGGACTGGTTAAATTCATTGGCCTATCGTCACTCGGTGACGATCTGTCAACTTTGGATGACGGCAGATCCGTTGGTTGCGCGCGAACGTTTTATTCACCGATCACGCAACGAGCGTCATCCGGGACATGGGGATACGTTGGAGCGCGTTTTGGAAGAATTTGACGAACGTTTTTTTCAGAAACGTTTTGACCCGCTTCCGCTTAACGGAAAGACACTGGTGGTCGACACGACGGATTTTAGCCGGGTGGATTACGGAAAAATTATTTCTTTATGCGCTACATCGCCGATTGGCACATTCACTCCAAATACTCGCGCGCGTGTTCGAAGAGTTTGATGCTTCCCACGATTGCGGATTGGTGTAAACGCAAAGGCATCAACATCGTGGCGACAGGTGATTGGACGCATCCGGAGTGGTTTGCGCATTTGAAAGAAAGTTTCGTGGAAGAGAGACAAGGGGTGTATCGGTTGAAAGGGGTGAAGGGTGATGGACAAGGAGCGAGGAGAACGGAGTTTATGCTCGTGCAAGAGGTGAGCCAGATTTATAAAAAGAATGAAAAGGCGCGTCGCATTCATAATCTTCTTTTTTCTCCGTCGCTTGAGACGTGCGAAAAGGTGATCACGATGATGCAGGCGCAAGGGTTTAATTTGAAGTCCGATGGACGCCCGATTCTTGGGATCGATTCGGAAGAGCTGTATAAACGCCTAAAAGACATTGATCACAAGATTATTCTGGTTCCGGCTCATGCATGGACGCCGTGGTACGCCATTTTTGGAAGCAAGTCCGGTTTTGATTCGATCGAGGAGTGTTTTGGATCTATGACGCCCTACATCTATGCCATTGAAACAGGTCTCTCTTCCAATCCAAAAATGAACTGGCAGCTTTCATCACTTGATTCGGTCGTGTGTCTTTCAAACTCCGACGCACATTCACCGCGCAACCTCGGACGTGAAGCGAATGTGTTCGAATTTGAGAAACCGCCAACCTACGATGATTTTGTCAAAGTGCTCAAAGAAAAAGATTCATCGCATTTTAAGTACACCATCGAGTTTTATCCGGAGGAAGGCAAATATTATTTTGATGGTTGCGCAAATTGTCGGTTTTCTTGCGAGCCCGCGCGGAGTCAAAAATTGGGGGGACGTTGTCCGATTTGCAAACGCGTTCTCACGCTTGGCGTTCATCATCGTGTGGAAGAATTAAGCGATCGTGAGGCAGATTCGGTGGCCGATAAGAAAATTCCCTTCAAGTCTCTTGTTCCGCTTGCGGAACTTCTTGCCGAAGTCTTTGGGGTTCGTTCCACACAGTCAAAAAAAGTGGACGCGGAGTATGTGCGTCTGACGAACGAATTTACGAATGAATTTTCTCTTTTGCTCGACGTTCCCATCCAGGAGATCCGTCAAAAAAATTCGGATGCCAACATCGCGCTCGCGATTGAACGCCTGCGCGCCGGAGAGGTGAAAGCCACGCCGGGGTATGATGGAATTTACGGCACGATTTCTGTGTTTGGCAAACAGGGTCCTTCCAGGCCAACACAATCCACACTTATCTGAGACTGCTCTCAAAACTCGCGCTCTGTCAAAAAAGATCCCTCAATCAAAAACACTCCCGATCGCGCCACAGGGAGTGTTTTATTTTGCGGAATTATTTCCGGCGCTTCTTTGCGGCCTTGCGTTTCTTTGGAGCGGCCTTACGTTTCTTTGGAGCGGCCTTTCGCTTCGCTTTTTTCTTTGCCATAGGTTGAATATTTTTTTTCGCACGTGGAATGCAAGTTTTAAAATGTCCTCCTCGCACTCCTTAATAGTTTAATGCTCGATCGAGCACTGCAAGCGTTTGCAGATTTGAAATCGTTTTTGCATGGCGCGATGCGTGAACGATGACAATAGTATATCGCAAGAAAAAAAATGCGCAAGAGGAAAGAATTATTTTCTCACTTCGACACGCATTCCCACCTTCGCCCAATCGTAAAGCCATTTCATATCCTCCAGAGAAATATTCACACAGCCGCGCGACATGGGATGACCAAAATTGTTGTGCCAGTACGCGTAGTGCAAATAAATGTGCGGAGCGAAACGCAGATTGAATGGAACGAGACCGAGATCATAATTTCTCGGATCGTTTGGTCCATAGATCCATCGATAGTGAACTTTCGGAATTTTTGCTGAAATATCATGATTTCCGAGGGGAGTGGCATTGTTTTTTCCGGTCGAAACAAGAAAAGAATTTTCTAAAATTCCATCGGTGTAGGCAAAGAGACGCTGTTGAGAAATATCAACGACGATTTTTGTTTCGCTGGATGATGGATCAAATAGTGGACGAGCATCCGCCGCAATCAACTCATCGTTCCACGACGTCAGAACGAAACTTTCGTGATTGTCCGCAATTTTCTTTTTTGTTTTTGTTTCCACGTTATACACAAATGCGTTTGATGTCGTTGAGAGGAATCGTTCTTGCTTGTGGATAACTAGAGAGGCAACACCGGTGGCTTCGATGTCCATCATCACTTCCTCCACCACTTTTTTTTCTTCCACAAGCGAAAATGTTTTGAGGATCGGCGTAGACGTTTTTTGTTGCGCCACCGTCAGCTGTTTGTTCTCAACGGTTCCGACAAGTCCAAAACGATCGCTTGCCTCAAACGCAAAAAATTCTTTTGTGAGTTTTAATTCATTCTCTTCAAGATTCCACACACGCACATGCGGTCCGCCACCCGTACCCGGAAGCGTGATCACTTCCTCGCGCCGGTCTCCCACAACATCTCCGCACGCAAGATTCACACCGCCTCGAAAATTTTCGTTGTAGACAAATGTCCCCGGGCCAATTGCATTGCCAAATCGATCAAAAACGCGTACGTGAGGTCCGCCTCCACGCTGGGGAGCGGTGATGATTTCACGTTGGCCATCTCCATTCAGATCACACGCGATGACGTTGATCCCCACTCCCAGGGTTGGTGAATAGGCAAGAAAACTCCCGATTTCTGATCCGTCAAGACGCAGAACTCTCACTCGCGGCTCGGATCCAAGGCCGTTTCCAACGATGAGTTCGGCAATCGCGTCAGTTCCTAAATCAGCCGCCACCAGTGAAATTCCACCCGTTTGATTATCCGTGGAGATCAAGATTTCTGTTTGTGAATTCAAAAAAAGAACGGAGTTTGTTTGGGGATGAGAGGCCCAAACAGGAGGAACAAATAAAAAAGTCAAAACGATCAGTTCGATTCCCGCGATTATTTTTTTCATACGAGTTTTTTCGATGTGTTCATAGCATAAGGAAGATTGACATAATAATCAAAAATTGTTAATATTTCCGCGTTAAAAAGTCTGGGCCAATAGCTCAGTTGGTAGAGCACCTGCTTTGCAAGCAGGGGGTCAGGAGTTCGAGTCTCCTTTGGTCCACCATCCACGCAAGGATGTTTACAACTTTATGCCATCTATCCATCCCTCTTCCGTTCGGCTTGTTGACGGATTCAAAATTCGACACACAATTGATCCGGATTTTTCGATGCTTCATTGTCATTCAACCGCATTGAACAAATACTACATGCCCAAATACTACATCCCCAAAGGGGAGTGGTGGTTGGATGCACGTCTCAAAGACGAAAAAGATTTTTTGATTCGTGTGGAATCGATTGATCGACCGGCAAAAATAAAAACCGGCTCGGAATTTCGCGCATACACGAAAAAGCAACTCTTAGAGAAAGGACCGATCCCTGCTTTTGTCCAACGAACTGAACGGCGTTTTGGCTATCGCGTCGTGTACGTTGACGGAAGAGTGATTCGGCGGTATGTTGACCCTGAATTTACCCAAGGGGGACATGAAGTCGTGTATTCCTATGTTCCAAAAGGTCAGGTTTGGATTGAAAACGCGCTTGATCCAAAAGAAATGCCCTATGTGCTTCATCATGAAATCGTGGAAAGAAAATTGATGTTGCGCGGAAAAAGTTATGATATTGCGCATGAATACGCGACGGTTGCCGAAAAAGAGATGCGTCGCGCAGAGGGCGGATTTTATCCGCTCGATGAAAAATATCCGTGGTCAAAATTGACAGACGATCAAATTCGCAAAAAGTATTATGTTTGAAGAACCGCCAAAAAACGACGCAACAAAACAGAGCTTGCAAACGATCGAAAACAGCGAGAACGTGCACGTTCAGCATTTTTTGCAAACCGCCGGACTCTGCGGTCCGGCTTCACTGAAAATTCTTTTATCCTATTTTGGAAAAACATTTTCCGAAGAGGAAATCGCCAAATTGGGTCAAGCCACTTTAGAACAGGGAACCGAACACGAAGGGATGATTTCAACGATCAAAGAACTCAATGGATTCGTTTTTGTGAAAGAAAATGGAACGATTGAAGAACTTGAGTATTTTGTCAAAAAAGAAAAACTTCCCGTGATCATCGGCTGGTTCAGTGAAGATGAAGATCATTACAGCGTGGTGGTGAATGTGACGGACAAAAACATCATTCTCTGTGACCCGCAAGAAAAAGAGCCAACAAGATGGCTGGATCGAGCCATTTTTTCACGCATCTGGTTTGACTTTATCGGGAAAGATAACAAGATCGTTTCCTGGGGATGGTATATGGTGGTCACGTTTCAAAAACGAAAGTTCGAAATCAAAGGCGGGCATTATTATTAAACCGCATTTGGCGGTTTTTTGTTTTGAATGAACGCGAGAATATTTTTGGCCGCGATTAAACTCATTTGTTGGCGCGTTTCTTCTGTCGCGGAAGCGGTGTGCGGGGTGAGAACGACGTTTTCCATTTTTCGCAAATCCAGATTGTCACTTGGGTCGCAATCAATGAGTGGCTCGCACTCATACACATCCAGTCCCGCTCCGGCGATTTCTTTTTTTGATAATGCTTTCGTGAGCGCTTTTTCATCAATGATCGGTCCGCGCGATGTGTTGATCAGAAACGCTGTTTTTTTCATCATCTTGAGTTGCTTGGCGCCAATGAGATGTTTGGTGGATGGAAGCAGAGGCACATGAAGCGAAACAAAATCCGATTCTTTCAACAGTTGTTCGAGTGAACGATATTTGGCTCCCGTGGTTGTTTCAAGTTTTTTGTTTCGTTTCACATCGTGGTAAAGAATGTTCATATGGAAACCGTCGAAAAGACGTGTGACGACTCCGGAACCGATGCGACCGGTTCCGATGATTCCAACCGTTTTTTCATAAAAATCCGTTCCAAGCAAAAGTTTCGGTCCCCATGCTTTGTATTTGCAAGCGCGTGTGTAGCGATCTCCTTCGCAAATGCGGTGCGCAAGAGCAAACAGAAGGGCGATCGTATGTTCGGCAACGGATTCGGAGATCAGATCTCCAGGCGTGTTTGTCACAACAATCCCGCGGCGTTTTGTTTCGATAAGATCAACGTTATCAAACCCAACCGCGTAATTGGCGATCATTTTGAGTTGAGGTCCTGCCGCATCAAACACTTTTTTATCCATTCGTTCTGTCAGAATCGAAAGAATAATGTCTTTGCCTTTGACTCGTTTTAACAATTCGCGGCGGGGAATTTGTTGATCCTTTTCGTAAATTTCCAAGCGGATTTTTTTGTTGGCGCGTAGCATCTTGAGTCCTGCATCCGGAATATCGCGCGTGACGAAAATGTTGTAAGTCATATCAGGAATTGAAAATGTCTGGTTTCAATCTCTTCGCTTGCTCGGTAAAGAATTTTTTTAATTCCTCAATCGTAAGGGGAACTCGCATGCGGGGAAGGATTTCGATTCGAGGGGAGACAGCGCTTCTATTTGAACCGGTGTTAAAATGGTTTGTCCCATAACAATAATTCAAGAAAGACCCGTTTATCTTCTGGAATATGGAGTTTGGGCAGATAGGTTTTGAGCTGTTCTTCACTCAGCTTTCCACCCTCTCCGTAATTGATTTGTCTTTCCAGATACCAGATTGGATCTGTTTTTTTTTGTTTGAGAATAGCCTGCTTTATGTAGTCCCAAGCCATAGAGAGGAATTATACCCATCCATTGACAGTTTGGCTATTTTTGAGCACTGTTTTTGGGTTCATTGGGTGTGTTGCCCGTGACAAGATGCACGGCGAATCCGTGCCATTTGCGCTCCAATAGAAGAACCGAAGCGCTTCACAGAAGTGCGGCGGTTGAAAACGTTGGAGAGCGGAGGATGAGATGTCAGATCGTACGATCGAAAAATTGCCCTGGTGGGCAAAACGTCTGGACGAGATGTCTGGGCACTTTAGTCGCCAAGGGCTTGGAGGACTCATCGACCATCACGAGGTGACAAACGCTCTTGGTGAGGCACTCGCGATCGGCGCGGTCACGCCCGAGGAGTTGTTCGGGTGGGTTCAGGACAAGGTTGCTTCGCGGATGCTTGTGGATCCCTCGCCTGAGTCAGTGTTCTAGGACCACTTGGCCGCCTACAACGCTGACCCGCGTGCGTTCTGGGAGAAGTGTTGGGAAGCGATCCTTGGTCGCAAAATCGACGTTCCACTCGTTCCCAAGATCAAGGGGAAGACGAAGAGGGCGATCGAGCGCTACCGGCTCATGCTCATCTTCCTGCCGATCGTGACCGAGAACGATTACCCGGACAGCTTCGTGAAGCCTGCCTGGGGTCACCTCGATGCAAGCAAGATCGATCGCAAGCCCCTGCCTGGTCGGTGGGTGCTCATCGAGACGATCGCCAAGCCCCACTGGGACGACCCCACAGGTTACGGCGATGACCTGCTCGGTCAGGACCTTCAGTTCACCACGCGTTTCCAGATCTCGTGGGATCATCTGACCGCGACGATCCTGCCTGCGACAGCAAAGCTCTTCGGCCTTTCCGCATGCGCACTGCGTCCGCCGACCGCCGAGGAATGGAATCTGATCGGCAATTTTTTCAACTGGCTTCGTGAACGCCACGGCCTCGACCTTCCGGATCTGGGTTCCACCGAATCGTACGAGTGGTGCCTCAACTCTTACGTTATCTGCAGGATCATCGTCGGGTGCAGCAAGGACGGTGGTCTCTCCAGCGTGGACAGGGGATGGTGTGGTACCGGACACAACAATATCACGTTTCGTGTTCTGGCAGTTCTTTAGCTCTACTGTCCTTGGCTTCTTTGTCATGGACTTTTTTATTTCTGTGGGTCGTGGGGTTAGGTCTTCGTCATCCGTAACCCGGTAACGGAAATCCGTTACCGGGTTACGGATGACGAAG
>CAYJVQ010000028.1:0-9335 GCA_964373605.1 uncultured Gammaproteobacteria bacterium
CTCTGCAAGACCGATTTGAAAGAAATCAGTTCGCCGGAAGATCCTTCCTCCCGGGAACGGGAGATTTTGGCGGCCTTGAAAGAGTGGCTTCCGGGGACGGGTGTCCGGCGCGCGGCTTTCGCCGTTGCTTTCAACAACGGATTTCATTCAGTCGCTCACAGGCCGTCTCAAACAGGATGGATATCTTCTCATGAATTTCTTTCGACAGAAGGACACGATTGCACCTCTGTTCGATCAATTTTTTTCTCGTTGGAAAGACTTTCAATTTTCCCTCAATCAGATGGCTCTGTATCGTCATTTTGGACAAGGGTGCGTGGGGGATCCTCTGCCAGAGGGATATGTCGACAGGGAACAATCCAGAGCCAATCTGGAAATGCATTTCGTGTTGGATCGGGAAAAAGAAATTGTAGGTACGTCGGGATGTCTGGGAGCGCGTCGGAAAATTGGTCCCTTGTATGTGGAAACGTACACTTCTGACACAGAGCCCGTGATCGCTCCATTTCCACATAGGCGTCTGATTCACTGGCAACCTCTCACCACGCGTCAAAAACCCGGATGGCACAGGATGTTTTTTTCTTCCCAAAGTATGCAGCATGGAGTCGGAATCATCACACAAGAAAATAAAGATCAGTATGTGAAGCAGTGGTCCGCACACGCACAGCGACACCATGACAAATGGTTGCACGATTCACAGTACGAAATCATTGATGTTTCCCTGGAGATGTTTGTGCAGTCCTATCACGCATCGAAAAAATTGGATTGGTTGCTGCGAACCATGTTTGTCAAATTACTCAAAGTTCACCAGCAACAGCATCCTCAACATCTTCGTTTATACGGCGTGCGTCAGAGACAGACACAGGCGATCGTGGCCGGACTCGCGGTGGTTGAATATCCAGACATCGCCCAGTCGTTTCATACGATTTCGTTTCTGCATGACTCTGTGCGAAAAACATCTGTGGGTGTGGGGCTGATCGCACATTGGTATGCGCGGGGAATTGAAAATGGAATTCGTTTTTTCAATTTTGGGATCGTGTGGAGAAAAGGCGATCCACGATCCTATAAAGGGTATGCTAAATTTAAACGTCAGTTTCATTTGTATCTCCTGATTTACCCAAAGCCACTTTTTAAATTTGTACGCGCAAGCCGGTCTCCAGTGAGATCTCTAGAGACATCACACGATGAAACAGGACTTAGAAACGAGAAAAAATTTTACAAGACGCCGTTTTGGAGCTGATAAAAATACGAACGGTATCCGTAGATACCGAGAATGTTTTTATCAGCGAAAAGCAAGTCCTGTGAAATTTTTGTCGTTTATCGAGTCTTGTTTCATCGTGTGATGTCTCTAGAGGATCGAGCGCGCCATTTCGATCAGTTCGCCGTTGCTGGGATGATTGCCATCTGCAAACAAAAAGATCGTTTGATTTTCTCGCTCAAAAACAAGTGCGCGTGAGATTTGGCAGATTCCTATCACCTCATCAGATGGTTTTTTGCAGGTGCTGTATTTGCGGATGTTGATGAGTGTCGCCGTTTTATTTTTTCCAAGGGCAATTTTTTCTTGAGTCAGATGTTGATAAGGATTGAGCGCCTGTTCGATCGGTGTCTTTGGCCGGAAGCTGATGTCCACAAATCGATAGCCATCACGAACATACACCAAAGACACGGTGTCTTTTGGCAGGTCAAGCGTGCTTGTGGGATAAACCCCAATCACCTGAAGCACGGAATTGAAGGTTGTTGTTGGCGCAACCACTGCTGTCTGTGTGTAATTTTGGATTTGGTCGATGGAAGTGAGTTGCACAAGGTTTTCTGCTTGCGTGAGAAGCGAAGGAACAGAAACAGGAGTGAGCCATTGGACGAATCGAAGCAGAGCGGCGACAACGATCACCACGATCAGCAAAAGGACGCTAAGCTTTATTTTTGAAAAAATGTTCGGCATAGAGAAGAGCGATAAAGACCCAAGTGAGAACAGCAAGATCGTTTTTGAAATAGGGAACGTCAACAAGACCGTGGAGAAACATAAGCAGAAGAGGGAAGACGGCACAGACACGGCGCAAACGAACGACAAGAAATGTTAACATAAAAAACGCTATCAACCCAAGCAGGCCGAGTTCAACCCAGATGTTCAAAAAAATGTTGTGAGGATATTGGAAAATTTCCAAGTGCGTATCGCGATGATAAGGAACAAGAGCGGAAGGAAAGCCGGACAAGCCGACTCCAAGAATCGAATGATCTTTCAGGAGTTCCCACGTTTCTTTCCACTGACTGATGCGCACTTGTTCGGAAGAGTCTTGCCAGGCGATTTTTTCTATGAGATATGACCGTGAAAAGGGGAGAGCGAAACTGATGATCACCAAAACCACGGCAACGGCCGCTGTTTTTTTGCGCCAGATCGGTTGGGAAAGTCCAAGAAGAATCAGAGTGACCATCAGTGCGGCCAGAGCGGCTTCCGATTTGGCAAGCACCATGGCGAATGTAAACAACCCTGCGCATGATAAATAAATCCATTTTCGTTTGTCCAGGAAATTCGTCAGGTTCGTGATCGCGATGATCGTCAGCGGTCCAAGATACAAACCAAGCGCGTTCGGATAATCAAAGACGCCCGTGACTCTTCGTTCGATATCCCACGGAATGGGAATTCCGGTGTTGAAGATCCATTGGGCAACAGCCGCAAAAGCCACCCAAGTTCCTCCAAGCAGTAAGTATTTTTTTAGGTGTTCTGCATTGATTACGGATCGCGCAAGCAAATCTTTCAAGACATAAAAAAGAAGGATCGGCTCGATGAAATACGCTTTGTAAATACCCAGAGCTTGCAGGACGTTTGGAGTGATGATCGCACTGACGGTTGCCGCGACGATCACAAGCGCAATGGCCATAGCCCACGTCTTGTTGAGCACAAACAGTTCACGAAGGCGATGTCGATTTTGAATGAGCCAAACCGCCACGACCGAGACCAGCATGAGTTCGAGTAATGTTGTTGGAATGCCAAAGAGACTCGCTCGCAAAAGATAGCTTGGCAAAAGAGCGAGCAAGATGCCGATGGCCAAAGAAAGATTCATCCATGCCAAGGCAAAAAAGAGAATGGCAAGAGCAAACAGAATCATTTCCATAGGTTAATCAAGAGAATGACGCGCGGCTCGAAGCGCACGAATATCATCAATGCGGATACCCTTCATGGCGATCATGACCAGGAGATAAACGATCGCCGAGAACAGAATATCGAGCGTGACGTGGAGGGGAGGAACGAATCGCAAAAAGAGGTACATGATGGCGGATGCAAGAAGCGCTTTTGCGCTGACCCGAAGATCAGGCAGGATGCGGGTGACACGGTAGACAACCAAAAAGGTGATGATCGCGATGAGTCCTTCTGAAAAAATAGTCATCCAAGCGGCTCCCCACATACCGAAGCGCGGAATAAACAAAAAATAACCGATGACGGTTATAACGGCCACACTAAAATATCCCCAAACCATCGGTTTTTGTTTGTTGATAGCCACGACCAAATGGCCAAAAAGGCCTCCCATGAACACTCCAAAAAGAGCAAAAATCAAAAGTCGCAGAATATTTCCCGACGTTTCATATCCCGGTCCGGCAAGCAGAAACATCAATTTGTCCGCCACGACGAAAGTTCCGGTGACAAGAGGAATGGCGGCAAGCATAAACAGATCAAAAGTTCGTTTGACGTACACGCTGAATTCGTCGCGATTTCCTGTGGACCAACGGTTAACCAGAAGAGGAAGAAGAATTCCCATGAACATGACCGGAAGAGCCGTGAGCATATCCAGCACTCGGTAAGTGACTCCATAAATTCCGACTTGAGAGGAATCGCGATAAAAGGAGAGAAAAAGAATATCGCCTTTGAGATAAAGCAAGTTGAAGAAAATGGAGATGGCGATCGGCCAAGAACGAGACCAGACTTGCGCCCAAATTTTTGAATTCAATAAAAAGGTGATTTTTACAAATGGACGCGAAAGACGCATCATCGCAAAGAGCCAGACCGCGTTTGCGATGACCGATGCGCCGACCATCCAAGAGACATCGAGCTTTAAAACGGCAAACAGACTGACCATAAGAACCAGCACAACGCGATTCAGGATTTCTGCCATGCTTGCTCTCCACATCGCTTGATGGCGTTGGAAAACTCCAACCAAAAGCGTTGCGCCTCCCATCAACACATAGGCGAGACTCCCAACCAGAACCGCCTGCTTCACTTCGTTTGACCAAGGTAAAGTAAGAGCGACCACCGGAGCGATGCTAAAGAGAATGGCGCCGGTGATCATGCGCAGTCCGAAAATGTTTCCAACAAGGCCTTCTTGATCGGCTTCTTTTTCGGAAATCATCACCACCAGCGTAAGGGTTAATCCAAAATCTACGATCACTCCAAACATCTGCAAGAAGGTGATGGCGGTCGTATATTCTCCAAAGCTGTGAGTGCCAAGACTTCGTGTGAGAATTCCAATAGAAACAAGACCCACAAGGATCGCCAGAATTTTTCCCATCAACTGAATGGAGAAATTGCGGGCAATGAGGAGGCGAGACATAAATTAAGAGTAGTTTATCATGAAATTTGTCTGTTGACGGAAGATCAATTTTTTGATAAAATATAACTGAATATGAAATGGATTCTCACAAAGAAATTTTATTTAGCGAGTCTGGCAGTTTTTTCGCTTTTTTTTTCGCTGAACACCCCGGCTCAAGCGGCGCCAAAAAAGGGATTTGAAGCGCTTCAAGTCATCGCTCCAAAACAAGGGTTTGATATCGAGCCCGGTGCCACAAAAACGGTCACGCTCGGTTTTCAAAATATCGGCCAAACCACCTGGTCCCAAACCGGTTCGAAGTTTGTTTCTGTTTATACGTATGGCCCCAAATACCGTGCCAGTTATTTCCGCGGTGACCAATGGAAGGATTTTACCCAAGCCGCGTTTTTGAAGGAGATTTCCGTGCCGCCGGGCAAAGTCGGACATTTTGAACTCACGCTCAAAGCGCCGCTCACGATGGGTACTTACAAAGAAACATTTCAGCTTGCCGCTGAAAATACCGCGTGGATTCCCGGCGGGGAGTTTACTCTGGTGATTCAAGTCGCCAAAGCGGATGTGGCCGCAACGGCCGTGTCGGTTCCGGCTGTGGTGGATGGAACCGCCTCGCCTGTTTCCGCCTCCGGGCTTTCCGCAACCGTGCTCATCAGATCCTCCAAAGAAGTGACAGCCGAAGCCGGTGAGGAGATTCAATACCGCATTGGTTTGAAAAACACCGGCACCGTTGTTTGGAAAAAACGTGAAATTCGATCGGCGGATTTGGCCATGGCCGTTCTTAATACACAGCATCCGTCTTGGATTTCTCAAACCCAAGTGGTCGTGGGCGAATCCGGGCAGATAAAACCCGGAGGCCTTGATCTCATTGATTTTACGTTTACGGCGCCTCTTGACAAAGGAAAACATTTGGTGAGCTATAAACTGGCAATCAATGACACGGTCGTTCCGGATTTTTCCATCGACATTCCGGTTGAAGTGACATCAGGCGCACAAGAAGCGTTGGAGAGTCCCGTGTTGAATCCATCGGTTTTATCGGATGTGATGATTTCAGAGCCCGTGATTCGAATCGGAGTGCTCATTGTAGACGAGGAAACCGATTGGCAAGTAGAGATAAGTTGTGACACCGCATGGAATTTAGTTGACGAGGAAGGCGGGTTGCTTGGAGAAATGCAAGCCGGACAAATGGTGCGCGCGTTTTATAAAAATCAACGTTATTATTTTAACCGTGGAAAAGGGATTGAACAAACCTATAAATATTTGCGTTTCGTTCCCGTGAGCAAAGAGGCGGTTTGCACGATTCAAAATTTTGATCGTCGGCTCACGCGCAATGCGGCGTACCAGGACAATCAATTTCGCGATGTGCTTGAGTTGCGTTACAACGGCACCAAAGATCGCACGTGGGTGATCAATGAACTTCCTCTCGAGGAATATCTTTATGGACTGGCGGAAACGTCCAATATCTCCCATCCTGAATTTAAAAAATCACTCATCACGGCGGCGCGGACGTATGCGCTGTATCATTTTGAACGCGCGACAAAACACAAAAGCGAATTTTTTCACATGAACTCGACGGCGGATGATCAGGTGTATAAAGGATATGGCTATGAAATGCGCAATCCGATGATTCGCCAAGCGGTCGTGGATACGCGCGGAGTTGTATCCACCTATCAAAATTCCACGGCTCTGACCCCGTATTTTTCCCGTTCGGACGGCCGCACACGCGATTGGAGTGAAGTGTGGGGCGGGACGGTTGCATGGATTAAATCCGTGCCAACTCCCTGTGATAAGAGCAAAGGCCGAACGCTTTGGGGTCACGGGGTTGGGATGAGTGCGACCGAGGCGCTGTGTATGGCGGAAGAAGGAGGAAAGAATTGGCAGGAAATTCTCAAGTATTTTTATCAAGGCATTGAATTGAAGAAGAGATGGAATTAAATCAATGGATGGCAAAGAAAAAAAGAAAAAATTCCCTGCGTTTGACAAAGGGAGTCTTTGCGTTGATGTTTTTGGTCTTCCCCTTTTTCGCTCACGCGCAAACCGATCCGCTGATTTCCATTTATCATTCTCGCGTTGATCTTCAGGCCGCATTTGATCCAACGACTTATCGCGCCATGGAAGGTTCTGCGGCCGGACTGCTGTTGGATCTTTCCGATTGGGCGGCGCAATATGGTTGGAAAGAGTATGACGAGTTGAAAGAGTTAGGTCCGAAAAATGGCACGCCTTTTCCGGTTCGCCTAAAATCAAAAGAAATTGAATCGCAAATTTCCGCCGAGGCTTATGTGGTGATGGATCGCGCAACCGGTCAGATTCTTACGGTAAAGCGAGAACGTTTGGTTTGGCCGATCGCGTCATTGACCAAACTTGTCACCGCTTCTGCGGTGCTTGATCAAGGAATGGCCATGGATCGTCTGGTGGATGTGAAAAAGAGCGATAACGTCGGAGGTGCAAGACTGTCTGTCAATGACGGCGATCAATTCAGTATTCGTGATTTGTTTTATGCAACTTTGGTTGCCTCCGCAAACAACGCGGCAAACGCTCTGGTACGCACGACCGGACTTTCCAAGCAACAATTTGTGATTGCGATGAACCAGCGTGCGCACTCGCTCAATCTCGATCAGACGCATTTTGTTGATCCGACCGGAATGGACGTAGGAAATGTTTCGACGCCTCTTGAGATGGCTCGTCTCGCGCGTGAAGCGTTTTCGCGCGATGAAATTCGTCAGTACACTTCAACCGCGACACGATTGATTCAGGTTGCCAATACGGGATTATCAAAAAAAATGATTAATACGAATTGGATGCTTTGGAAGCCACAGTATGATGACGTGTGGGTGACCGCGGGGAAAACCGGTTATCTGAATGAATCAGGATGGAATATTGTTGTTTCTCTTCAACCATCACAAAACGACGAGCGGGAACTGCTCATCGTTTTGTTTGGCGCTTCTTCACGCGCAAATTCGTTTGCGGATGTCGAGCGTCTGGCGTTGTGGGCTTGGGAGGTTTACGCGTGGGAAGCCCCCTCCGCTATTTGATAACCGTTTTGACTTTGCCCGGCGCGGCACCGCTTGATGCCGTTCGTTTTTTATCTTCTTCCACCAGTTTGTTAACAATTTCTTTTACTTGTTCCGGGCTTTTGATATTTTTGAAATGAAAGCGTCCTTTTTCCGCGGCGGTTTGAATAAAAACGTTACCATAAGTGAGGAGCGTTTGTAAGATTCCACGAATTTCCGCTGTCGTATCTTGCACAGCGGACAAATCGAGTTCAGAGGCGGTGCGATGAAATAATCCTTCTTGTTCGATATTGATAATGCGTTCGTTTGTGACAATCCAAGTATCAAGGTAGTAGTCGGTAAATTCTAAAAAGGCGACCAGCCAAATGGACAAAAAATACATGCTGGCAACGAGGACGAAAAGCGGTCCCCACAGGGGATGGTTGAGCCAAGTTTCGACGAGAGGAAAAAAGTACCAACCAAACAACAAGGGTGTCGCGACCAGAAAGAGAAACGCGACGATGATGACGAACAGGGCAATCCAATGTCGTCTCAAAAAGAGCACGACCTGTTCGTTATCTCGTTGATCGGGAAGGTGATCGAGATGAAACATATATTAGAGATATGGAAACAAATCACGATCATACTCTTGAATGATCGCATTGACGGAAATCGGTTCGGACCAATCATACTGTACAAGCAGAAGCGCAGAACCGGCCATCAGCAAAATCGTTCCGCCCGTAAAAATCGTCACAAGGAAATACAAACCGAATCCATACACACCGTATCTGATCAAATGATAAACGTTGAACAGACTTTGGAGGATATAAAACAACATAAACACACCATAGCCGTAGAGGAAGAGGGAAATCGTGAGAGAGAATGGCGGAAGTTCAAACATAAAAAGTCAGTGGTAGAGACCCCGGCATCATATCAGCCGCTGGGTCGGTATATCTTTCTTCATATGTGCGTAAGCCCGATCTGTGACGATTCGTCCGCGCGGCGTGCGTTGCAAAAATCCGATTTGGAGTAAAAACGGTTCATGGACTTCTTCGATCGTTTCCACCTCTTCTTGCGTTGCCGCGGCAATCGTGGAAAGGCCGACCGGTCCGCCGGAGAATTTTTCCATAATGGTTTCCAAAATGCGTCGGTCTGTTTGATCAAGACCTTCGTGATCGACGTTTAACATCTCCAGAGCTTTTTGACAGAGTTCGCCAGACACGCATCCGTCTGCCTTGACCTGCACATAATCGCGCACGCGGCGAAGCAATCGGTTGGCAATGCGTGGGGTGCGACGAGAACGTACGGACAGCAAGTCGAGCGCTTCTTGATCAATCGCGACGTGCAGAAGGTCGGCGCTTCTTGTGAGAATTTGGTTGATGTCGTTTTGCGTGTAAAAGTTGAGATGATGCGTTACACCAAAGCGATCGCGTAGCGGAGATGAGAGAAGAGAGAGCCGCGTTGTCGCGCCGATGATCGTGAATTTTTCAAGGTTGAGTCGAAGTGTTCTGGCGGTCGGGCCTTTCCCCACAATGAGATCCAAAGCGTAATCTTCCATTGCCGGATACAGAATTTCTTCAATCGTTTTGTTCATTCGGTGAATTTCGTCAATAAACAAAACGTCTCCGCGTCCGAGATTTGAAATGATGGCCGCAAGGTCGCCGATTTTTTCAAGCGCCGGACCGGAGGTCACGCGGATTTGAGATCCCATCTCGGTCGCGATGATGTTGGCAAGCGTTGTTTTTCCCAGTCCCGGATTTCCATAAAGAAGCACGTGTTCGATCGGTTCATTTCTTTTTTTCGCCGCTTCTAAAAAGATGGA
>CAYJVQ010000029.1:0-9082 GCA_964373605.1 uncultured Gammaproteobacteria bacterium
CGACCGATTCAAAATTCGTCTATGTACATGAAGTATCTCTCCTCATTTTTCATCGTTCTTTGCTCGCACGTCATCCAAACCAGCTCGAAATTAATTATGCAAAAGGTGTTTATTCTTCACATGCTGATCAAAACTCTTTGCGTAAATCACTTTTCCTTCCGGAGTCGTTAAATAATACAAATCATCTGAATCGATTGGATTCAGCACCGCTTTAATCGCCTTCATGCCGGGATTGCTGATCGGACCTGGTGGCAGGCCAAGATGCTTATAGGTGTTATAAGGCGAATTGATCTGCGTGTCTTGAAGGGTGACTGCCGCGTCCTTTTTGCCGGTGACATAATTCACGGTGGCATCCGCTTGCAAGGCCATACCGATTTTTATTCGCGTCAGAAAAATCCCTGCGACATGCGCCATGTCTTGCGAAGAACGCACTTCGCGCTCCACAATCGAGGCGAGCGTCAACACTTCATGAAACGTCATGCCGTTTGGCATGACGAGATGATTTGGCACGACAATTTCGCTCTCGGCCAATCGTCGCGAAAGCGTCAGGACCATCGTTTCCGCAATGGTTTTCGCATCCACGTCGTCGCGAAAACGATATGTATCAGGAAAAAGATACCCTTCCAAACCTTGGCCGGATGGAATTCCGGCGAGTAATTCCGGAACAACCGCGAGAGCCGCGGGATGTGCCACGATCGATTGCCAATTCTCATCGCTCAAATTTGGCAAAACGGTACGAATCGCTGTGCCAATTTGTACGGCGGTGTATCCTTCCGGAATGGTGACTTGCGTTTCTTTGACTCCCGCGTGCGACAAGAAACCAACGACCGAGCGAAACGACAGGCGAGGTTTTAACGCATACTCGCCCGCTTGAAGGGATGATTGTGCGCCAACAAATTTCACATACGTCTTAAACAAAAAACGGTTGGTGATAATTTTCCGGTTTTCCAAAAGCGCTCCTATTTCACCCACCGACATTCCGGGCGGAATCATCACCGCTATCTCTTGCGCATCTTTTTTTGGCGATAACAAAAAACTATCCCAGACAAACAATCCGCCCAGCACACAACCGATGAGAAAAAGAATTCCGAAGAGAAGACTGATGATTTTCATAAACGTTTATCTCCCATGACATTCTCTATAGCGCGTTTGAGATCCGCAAAAACACTCTCGTGATTCCCGATCTTTTGCAGCGAGCCAAGAGCTTGATTGAATTTTTCCCCCTTGTCCAACATGATCCACCAGTTCGATGCCAAGTTCGCGCGCGAGCACCGCTTCCGGAATGTTATCTGCGAATCGATCCCCTCCATTGGCAAACACGTGTGGACGAATTTCCTTGAGTGCGTCGCAAACACTCATATCCAAACACTCCGGACGGTGATCCGTGAGAACCACGCGGTCGACTCTCATGATCGCTTCCAGAATTTCTTTACGCTGATCTTGTTGCATAAAGACAAAACCCTTCTTTTTCATCAGCCAATGATCATTATTCAAAATCACCACCAATTCATCGCCAAGAGCCGCCGCGGCTCGAATCAGGCGCACGTGGCCAATGTGAATCGGATCAAATCCTCCGGAAACCACAACAATCTTTTTTGACATAGAACAGGATGACTTTTAATTTCGCTTGAAATGACAAAATGAAAATGTTCACTCTGAATCCGGATGACGGAAGAACTCGCCGAAAATTCCGGACAACATTATGAAACAACAGCGAACAGCTGTGCCGCCAGTTTTACCGCGTACGCAACCCCAAATCCCATCATAGCTCCAACGACCACATCGCTCAAATAGTGCACCCCAACGGCCAAGCGTCCCACCCCAACCAAAATCGCCGCCATGAGCAAAAACGGCCAGATAAAAGGATCGTTTAGAAAAATCGCCACGAGCGAAAAAGCAATCGTTGCGTGTTGAGAGGGAAAACTTGGCGTTGAAATGGCGAGCTCAATAAGCGGCTTATAGTGTTCGGCATAAAAAGGTCTTGGACGACGAATCCATTGAGAAAATAAAATGGAAATCCCCCACGGCAAAAAAATCATCGGGATCATTTTATGAACCAAAGGAAAAAACATGCCTATGGCAAAACCTGCCATGAGCCAGATCAAAAAGGATGCGCAAAAAATCGCCATCTCTCTTGACCAATGTTTTTTTCTGACGTGTTCAAAAAGAAACCTGGAAATTCGTTCATCTAAATTCATAATCTCTTGGGACCTCTGAAAAAGTGATGGATTTTCGTCGTCGGGAGCCCGTGAGACGAAAAGATACACTTTTTCAGAGGTCCCCCTTATCTTTAAACTGGCAGAAACTCCGAACAGGGCAAATCGAGCAACGAGGTTTCCCCGGAAGACAAATCGTTCGACCAAACGGCACAAAGACTCGATTCACGGTTGGTTGAAATTTTTTCGGAATGAGCGCCAGCAGACTCTGTTCGGTTTTCTCCGGCGATTTCGTTTTCACCCATCCTAACCGATTCGTCACCCGATGAACATGGGTATCCACAGCGATCGCGGGCGTATGGAAACAGGCGACCAACACGACACTGGCTGTTTTTCTTCCCACTCCCGGCAACGAAACAAGCGCGTCCATGGTTGAGGGAATGCTCCCCTGATACTTTTTTATCACGTCTTGAGCCATTTTTTTTAAATGTTTTGCTTTCTGGCGATACAAACCGATGGTGTTGATTTTCGATTCGATACGCTTGGGCGTCGCCCGTGCCAAATGTTCGATCGTGAAAAATGTTTTAAAAAAATCCGGGAGTAACTTTAACACTTGTTCATCGCGAGTCCGCGCGGACAGCATCACCGCCACAAGCGTCCGATACGGATCCCCAAGTTCCATGGCGCCAGGAGCCGGAAAACGCTTTTTCAAAATGACAAGAACCTTGAGCACTTGTACAACGCGGGGTGTCATAAAAGAGATTGGCCGAGCATCTCGTCTGGCTTTTCAAGCTTCATCACCGCCAAAATCGTCGGTGCCACGTCCGCTAACATGCCAATCGGTGACATCAGCGATAAATCTCCTTCGGGAACTTCCCCTGCCAGCGACGACTTCCCTTCGTACGCCTTTCCGACAATGAGAAACGGAACCGGATTGGTTGCATGTTCTTTATTGATATCGCCGGTGCGTAAATTCAACTTTTCTTCCGCATTGCCGTGATCCGCCGTGATAAACACCACGCCCTCACGCGCCAATGTTTCATCCGTAATTTTTCCCAAACATTCATCCACGACCTCAACCGCTTTGACCGTGGCCTCAAGATTCCCCGTATGCCCAACCATATCGGGATTTGCAAAATTTATCACCATAAAATCAAACTTATCTTCACGCATCTCTTTGATCACACGCGAGGTGATGGCACGCGCACTCATTTCCGGCGCGAGATCATACGACGCCACTTGCGGAGACGGAATAATCACGCGCTCTTCACCGTGAACGGGTTCTTCTTTTGCGCCATTGAAAAAAAAGGTGACGTGCGCATACTTTTCCGTTTCGGCAATATGCAATTGTGCAAGCCCATGACTCGCCAAAACGTCCGCTAAACAATGCTCAATCGTTTGAAGCGGGAACGCGATTTGCGCGTTGAGGCCTTTTTCGTATTCGGCCATCGTCACCGTAAAAAGCTCTTTGATGGATGCGCGCTTGAAATCCGAAAACTCATCACGGATAAACGTTTGAACAAGTTGGCGCATGCGATCCGGACGAAAGTTGAAAAAAATCACCGCATCATTCGGCTGTACGATTCCGACGGGTTGCTCGCCATCCATCAAAACCGTGGGCACAAACTCCTCGTCGAACACTTCTTTGGCATAGGAATCCTTCATCGCTTGAATCGCATTGATAGCTTTATTTCCTTTTCCCAGCACCATGGCCTCATACGCTTTTTTTGTTCGATCCCACCTATGGTCTCGATCCATGGCAAAGTAGCGTCCGGAAAGTGAAGCTATTTTTCCCATTTTCAAAACGCGCATTTTTTCTTGCAAGGTGGTGATAAAATCAATTCCGGCATTATAAACCGTATCGCGACCGTCTAAAATCGCTTGAACGTACACTTCTTTCAACCCTTGTTTTTTTGCCAGTTCAAGCAGGGCGTGACAATGCTCGTCCAGGGAGTGGATACGTCCAGCGCTCACCATGCCGATCAAATGCAATCGACTTTTTTTTTCTTTCGCGTGTTTCATCGCCGAAAGAAACGCCTTGTTTTCAAAAAACGATCCATCGGTGATCGCGCGATTGATACGCGGAAACAGTTGGTAATGCACTCTTCCGGAACCAATGGCCAAATGACCGACTTCGGAATTTCCCATCTCTCCCCAAGACAAACCAACCTCTTCACCGGACGCGCGAAGCGTCATCGTCGGATACGTGCGCACAAACCGGTCAAAGTTGGGAGTCTTCGCTTGCGTAATGGTATTTCCTTTACTGTCCGGCGCCACACCAAACCCATCGATGACAATAAGAACGAATGGTTTTTTCATACTTCTTCCTCTATTTCCAGCAGACGATTATATTTTGCCAACCGTTCTGAACGCGAAAGCGATCCGGACTTGATAAAATCCGCATTCACCGCGACCGCAAGATCCGCAATCGTCGTGTCGCTTGTTTCCCCTGAACGATGGGAAATGGAAACTTTGTAGTGCGCCTTTTGCGCAAACAAAATCACCTCGATCGCTTCGGATAACGAACCGATCTGGTTTATTTTGATGAGAATGGCGTTTGCCGCTTTCATTTCAATTCCTTTTTGAAGACGCGTCACATTCGTGGCAAAAAAATCGTCTCCCATAAACAAAACCTTCTTTCCCAGTCGCTTCGTCATCTCCACCCAACCTTCCCAATCATCTTGATCCAAACCGTCCTCAATGCAAATGATCGGATACGTCTTCACCCATCGGCTCCATTGTTCGATCATCTGTTCGCGCGTCAATTTTTTACGATCAATCTTCAATTGATACTCATGACGTTTTGAATCGTAAAGTTCGGAAACGGCCGGATCAATGGCCAAAAAAACATTTTTTCCCGCTTTGTATTTCGCTTGGGCAATCGCTAGCGTCATAAGCTCAAGCGCCTCTTCATTGCGCGTGAGCTTGACCGCATACCCTCCTTCATCTCCTTTCAATGTTGAATATCCTCTCTTTATCAGCACATCGCCAAGCGCATGAAACACCTCTGAACCACAGCGATAACGTTCTTTGAATGTCCGTTGCATGGGCACGATCATGAATTCTTGAAAATCCAAAATCCATGCGGCATGCGCTCCGCCATTGAGAACATTCATCAGAGGAATCGGCAAACGATAATTTTTGTGAGGAAGATCAAAGGCGATGCGCAAAAATTTATACAACGGAAGTTTCATCGCTTTGGCTCCCGCGTGCGCGCACGCGAGCGAAACGCCAAGAATCGCATTCGCGCCCAGACGCTGTTTGTTTGGCGTTCCGTCCAAATCAATCATCACTTGATCGATTTCACGCAAACGCGTCGGGTCCATCCCCAAAACGGCTTTCTTCAATTTCGTATTAACATGATGTACGGCCTTCAAAACACCTTGGCCTTGATACCGCTTTGGATCCCCATCGCGCAACTCAAACGCCTCGTAAATCCCCGTGGATGCGCCGCTTGGAACAGAGGCCGAACCCATGCTTCCGTCTTGAAGCAAAACGGTCACGTTCAAAGTCGGATTGCCGCGCGAATCCAGAATTTCATGAGCATGAACGGATGAGATGGAATGTTTCATAAATTAGACAATCAGCGGTTCCAGTCCGGGCAATTTCTGACCGGAAAGAAAATAAAGAAGCGCGCCGCCGCCCGTTGAGAGAAGGGAAAAACGGTCGGCCAAACCGAGACGCTCAAGCACAGGCACGGTATCTCCGCCCCCCACGATCGTGGAGGCAAAACCGGTGCGCCGCGCGATCGCGCTCGCCATCGCTTCGGTTCCATGACAAAAAGACGGAATCTCACAGTATCCAAACGGTCCGTTCCAAAGAATGGTCTTGGCCTTCCCAATCAGCCCGATATAACGCTCGCGTGTTTGAAGACCGATATCCACAATCCGATCGCGATCTTTAACTTCTGACACGTTTCTCATACTCGTGCTTGCGTCTTTGCGCAAACTGGAAGCCACCATCACATCCGTTGGAAGCAAAATTTTTCTTCGAAGACTCTTTGGAAGCGTGCGAACCAATTCCACTCCTTCCGGATCATAAGTCGAACGACCGACATTCTGCCCTGAAGCGGCCAGAAAAGTGATGGCGAGCGCTCCGCCAAGCAGAATGAAATCCGTTTCTTTTGCCAAATGCATAATGACCGGAAGCTTTGTTTCCATTTTCACTCCTCCCATGAGAAGCACCATCGGCCGCTTCGCTTTTTTCTCCAGTTGGGAAAGCACCGTGACTTCGTTATTGAGCAAATGGCCGGCGTGCGAAGGAAGATAGCGAGTAATGGCCTGAACGGACGCGTGAAGACGATGGCTCACGGAAAAAGCGTCATTGACATACAGATCGCCGAGGGCGGCAAGTTGCTTGGCAAACTCCGGATCGTTTTTTTCTTCTCGAGCATCAAAACGCAAATTTTCCAGAAGGAGAATTTGACCATCTTTGAGACCGGCGGCCAATCGTTCCGCGCGAGACCCGACCAGAGCAGATGAGATAGGAACTTTGGTTCCGAGCAGACTGGAAAGACGTTTGGCGATCGGCTTGACGGAATACACACTTCGTCGCTTCCCGTCCGGTCGACCGATATGCGTCATCACAATCACTCTTGCCCCGCGCTGAATCAGCCAATCCAAATCCACAGCCGCGCGGGCAATGCGTCCATGAGGACCATCCATCGCACGCCCGTTCTCAATGGGAACGTTGCCGTCGATCCGCACAAGAACGCGTCGACCGGCAAGCGATTGGTTGTTTTCAAGCGTTCTTAATTTCATAATTTTATATTCATCTGAACGATCTCCGGCGGATTGAACAAACGCGCGCGCGTTCCGCTTTCTCCCACGCCGCTCGTGATAAAAAGTTGCGCTCCTTCAAAATCAAACCACCCTTCATCGTAGAAACGTCCCAATCGTGTGGGGAGCGCGGGCACAGGCCCAATCCATGGCAGACGAATCTGGCCGCCATGGGTGTGACCGGAGAGCACCAGATCCGCTTTTCGGCTCTCTTTTTTCAGCATGATATCAGGATTATGCGACAACAAAATAACTCTCTGCTCATCTTCAACATTCTTCATTGTTTTTTCAAGATCGCCTTCAAACCAGATGTCCGACACACCGGCAATGCGTAACGCCTTTCCTCCCACGTCTAAATCTATCCCTTCGTTTTCTAAAACTCGTATGCCGGCTGTTTCAAGCGTTTGGATGACTTCCTCTATGGCATTGGCATCATAATCATGATTTCCGGTTACCGCATAAACCCCATACTGGGCAGACAACCCCTTGAGAGCGGCGAGATCCTTCGCATCTTGCGCCGACGTCACTACAAAATCTCCCGAAATAAAAATAACATCCGGCTGAAGTTCCATGACACGCTTCACCACACGACGCGTCCAATCTTGTTTTTTAAACGGACCGACGTGCAAATCGGAAAAAAAGACGGCGCGAAGCGTCTCTGTCGGTTGAGTGGTCAATGACTTCTCTTGATGATTGACGATCAGCATCCTGGGTTCGATAAAGCTTCCATAAAAAATGACCGCCCATGACAGGGCCAAGGCAAAAAACAAAAGGACAGAAAAACAACGTCGCGGAAGACGTTTTCCATGCGGGCAGGTGTGAATCAGGTAAACACCGATCGCCCCGAGATAAAAATAGATAAGGAAGTCAAAAACAATTTCCATAAGATTTTCAAAACAGATCGCGAGTTTTGAGAGCGGTCTCAAAACTTTCCGATATGAACCGCCATATCCACAAGCCGTTCGCAATAACCCCATTCATTGTCATACCAGGCAAGAACTTTGAGAAAATCACCGTCCACAATTCGAGTCATGCTCAAATCCACAACCGTTCCGTAAGGTGTTTGAATAAAATCGGTTGAGACCAGCGATTCGTCTGTGACACCGAGAATTCCTTTCCAACGTGAAGACTTGGCCGCGGATCGAAACGCCTCGTTCACCTCATCAACGTTGGTTTGCGTATGGAGCAAGAAGGTAAAATCCGTGAGAGAGACGTCGATCGTTGGAACACGCACCGCGATCCCGTCAAATTTATCTTTCAAACTCGTGATGACTCTGGTGGTCGCTTTTGCGGCTCCGGTGCTGGTGGGCACGATGTTGACCAGCGCGCTTCGCGCACGACGAAGATCCGGGTGAAGTTTTGGCGGAAGCCCATCCACCAGATTTTGTTCAGCGCTTACGGAATGAATGGTTGTGAGCATGGCCTTTTTCACCCCAAACGCCTCAACCAAAATTTGCGCGACGGGCGCGACCGAGTTTGTCGTGCAAGAAGCGTTATTCACAATCGTCTGATCTTTTTTGCGATGGGTATGATTCACTCCCATCAAAAACGTCGGTGTATCATCAGAGGGTGAGCTGATCACCACATTCTTCGCTCCGCCTTGAAGATGTTTTTTTGCCTCCTCCATTTTTGTAAACCGACCGGTCGATTCAATCACCACATCCACTTTGTGCGCTCCCCACGGAATCGTCGAGGGATCCGTTTTTGCAGACACATGAATTTTTTTTCCACCGACCAGTAAAAAATCCTTCCCCGCTTTCACCGGGACATCCCATGTGCGAAACACGGAATCAAATTTCAAAAGATGCGCAAGTATGTTCGGTTCGGTTAAATCGTTGATCGCGACAAATTCAATTCCTTTACGTTTCCAGCCGACGCGGAGCGCGGTACGGCCGATCCGACCGAATCCATTAATGGCGATGCGGAGCATAGGGGGTTAAATTTAAACGGTTAAGGGTTGAGAGCATTTTAGCATCAGAACGGGTAAACGAAAAACACGCCCTTGAGTGAGGCTGCTCTCAAAACTCGATGAGATGTCGGTGCGCGGGAGTCGAAGAGCACTGAGAAGCCAACAGTTTGGCTTCGAAGCTCTGAGACGGGATGGTCGTTTGAGCCATCCTTTGAAACGTAGATAAATTCTACGTTGAA
>CAYJVQ010000030.1:0-8272 GCA_964373605.1 uncultured Gammaproteobacteria bacterium
AACGTCCATTTTAGGACGTTTCAGAGGTCTCTCACCCCGCGCACCGACATCTCATTGAGTTTTGAGAGCAGTCTCTTCACATCCGCAAGGGTCACTTTTCGTTTTCCCTCCTCCTGACGATATCCCCAATTGCAATCCAAGCCAAACGTAAATCCGCCAAACTTCTTAAACAAATCCATCGCGTGTTCCGATTCTTGCACGTAGATTAAACGGCGTGTCCGTTCGATGACGATGAGCGGTGTGGGTTTGCCGATCTGAAGAGCCACAAGGCGTGACAACCGCGGACGCAATTGAATGTCCGCTTTTGTTTCAACGACAAAGTACTGTTTCCATTTTTTCCTTTGCTTCCATGCTCGCATGACAATGGCTTGCTTGCGCCTTTCATTTTTGGGATGGTGAATTTCAGAAAGCAAATCGTCGTGAAACGCCAAAACGCGATCGATATCTTTTTTGGACCACCCTTCGTCTTTGAGCGCCCAAATAAATCCTCGATCCATCACGCCAATTCCGCGGACCAGCTTGGGATCAAATCCCAGCAAACGTAATTTCGCGTCTGTCAGCTTGAAAAATTTGATAAATTGCTCAAGCGAGGATGGCAACATTTTTCCGGTTTTCTTATCGTGTGCACGGTTCAAGCCCGTATAGTGATGATGATCGATAATCACAAGCTCAATCCCAAGTTGGCGAAGTTTCGCTTCTGCTTTGGGCCCCGGCATCTCCACCACCATCACCCGACGATATCCGCCCTGTTTGACAAGAGAAACATAGTCGCGTCCATGATCAAGGGACGCTCCGTGCGTTTGTTTGGACAAAATAAGAGGCAGTCCGGATTTCATTGCCATTTTGCTAATCAAAATCGCCTCGGCATCGTTTGGAGGAATAATGAGCACGGTTTGAGAATACTTCATAAAACTTTTTTCAATCCAATAATCACCTGTTCCCCGTTGAGATTGAACGTCTCGTTTTGCTCCGGAAGATTTCCCTCTGTCAGGATCACGTCTGAAAGAGTGCTATGAAGAAGACTGTTTTGATGCTCAAAAACGGCCTGCAAAATTGCATCCGAACCGGAAACAAACAATTCGATTCGATCCTGAATCGTCAGTCCGGCTTGTTTGCGAAGCGCGTTTATGCGTCTGATAATTTCACGCACCGCGCCCTCGCGAATCAATGCCGTTGTCAAAACAAGATCAAGCTCAACCGCAAGATCACCAGGTTTGAGAACAAGGGACTTCACATTGATTTCATCTTGAATCACGTCGATGTATTCCTGCGTCAGCTCGCCGGACGGAATCGTGACGATCGCGGATGCAAGCGCTTGGCGAACGTTGATGCCCGCTTGGGATCGGCGTTCAAGCGCAGACGACACGATCCGGCGCGTCTGTTCCATGTTTGTCAAAAGGTGATCATTCAAATGTGACGCATCCGCAACCGGCCAATCTTCCAAATGCACGGATTCTTTCTCACCTCCCACATCTTGATAAACACTGTCCGCAAGAAACGGAACAAACGGAGCCATCAGTTTTGAAAGAGTCAACAAACATTCGCCCAACGTCGAAATCGCTGTTTGTTTATCCTGTTCATCCGTTCCCTTAAAACGTTCACGCGAGCGCCGCACGTACCATGTGGAAAGATCGGTGATAAACTCGCCGAGCTCGCGCACCGTCTCGGTGATAATGTACGTCTCGAGCCGTTGCGTGGTCTGATCTATCAGTTTATTCAAACGCGCCAGAATCCACTGATCCAAAACATGCGGTTTTTCTCTTTTGCAATTTTTTGATTTTTCGCTCTCTTTTTCAAACATCTTATAAAAACGAACGGCGTTCGCGAGAATCCCAAAATTCTGCCGCACCATTTCCCCAAGCACTTTTTCATCAAACCGCTTGCTCTCCCCTGGTTGATTGATCGTATACATGTACCAACGCACGGCATCGGCTCCGTGTTTGTCCATCATCTCCATGGGCAAGACGATATTTCCAAGTGACTTGCTCATCTTTTTTCCCTCGGCATCGAGCATATGTCCCAAACAAATCACGTTTTTGAATGGACGTTCGCGACCAAGCAATGTCGCAACGGCAAGAAGCGTATAAAACCACCCACGCGTTTGATCGATGGCTTCGGAAATATAATCCGCGGGATAATTTTCGCCTGAATCAATGCGCGACTGATTTTCAAACGGATAATGCCACTGGGCAAACGGCATGGCGCCGGAATCAAACCAAACATCACACACATCCGTCACGCGGTTGGCAACACCGCCGCATTTTTCGCAGGTCAGTTCGATCTGATCAACATAAGGCCGATGAGGATCAAAATCTGTTTGTGTCATCTCGATCGAGCCGGAAGGGCGAGGGGAAAAATCTCTCGACTCGCCAACGTTCGCTTGAGCGGACAAAGAAAACAATTCCTCAAAACTTCCAACGCACATTTTGTGATCGCATTTCTGACACTCCCAAATCGGCAACGGCGTCCCCCAATACCGCTCGCGAGAAAACGCCCAATCTTTCACCTCGCGGAGCCACTCACCAAAACGCCCATCCTTAATGTGCTGGGGTTCCCAATGAATCTGACTGTTTTGTTTGAGAAGCTCGTCACGCTGTTTGCTCATGGCGATATACCATGAATCTTTTGCGTAATAAATAATTTTGGATTTACAACGCCAACAATGCGGATAGGAGTGTTGATACTTTTCTTTCGCAAACAAAAGTCCGCGATGAGCCAAATCTTTGAGGATGTCGATCGCCACCTGCTCATCGGTCACTAAACGCCCTGAAAGAAAATCCATGTTGTTGATAAACGTCCCGTCGAGTTTGACGAGGTGCTGTTTTGGAAGACCAACCTGATTGCCAAGTTCGAAGTCGTCTTGTCCATACATGACGGCGGTGTGAACGATACCTGTTCCTTCTTTTGTGGTGACGAAGTCGGCTGGAAGGACGGACCATTCTTTTTTATCTGATTGATCTGTGCCGTTTACCACCTCGCGCAAATACGGAAACAACGGTTCGTACTTCTTCCCCATCAGGGCATCGCCTTTCACTTCATCGACGGTTTCAAATTCTCCTTTCACGATATCCAATCGTTCTTTCGCCAACCAAAAAAATTCCTGTCCTTGTTTTATTTTTACATAATCGATATCTTTCCCAACCGCGAGCGCAACGTTTCCGGGCAATGTCCACGGTGTGGTCGTCCATGCCAAGAAAGATGCCTCCTCCTCGCCGACGATCTTAAACTTTACCGTCACGGCCAAATCATTCACGTCCTTATATCCCTGTGACAACTCATGGGACGATAAACTTGTTTCACAACGCGGACAATGTGGCGTCACGCGGTAATCTTTGTACAAAAGCCCTTTATCCCAAATCTGTTTGATGATCCACCACAACGACTCGATATACTTCGGATGATAAGTGACATACGCATCTTCCATATCGAGCCAAAAACCAAGCCGACGCGTAAACTCTTCCCATTCCTTTTTATATTTCCACACGCTCTGTTTGCACTGCTCATTAAACGGAGCGATCCCGTATTCTTCGATCTGCGCCTTGCCGGTAAAACCAAGTTGCTTTTCCGCTTCAAGTTCGACCGGAAGCCCATGTGTATCCCAACCCGCTTTGCGCAAAACGAAAAAACCCTGCATAGTTTTGAAACGGAGAAGACAATCTTTAAAGACTCGGGTTTCGGCGTGATGAATGCCCGGTTGGCCATTTGCCGTTGGCGGACCCTCAAAAAACACAAACGAACCTTGTGGCGCTTTCTTTTGCAGTGTTTTTTTAAAAATTTCTCGCTGTTCCCATTGCTTGAGTATTTCCTGTTCGCGCGATGCAAAATTCATACACCATCGAGTATGCCAAGAGAAACCCAAAAAATCAACCGCTCAATCTTGGGATGGACGAACTCGCAATATGGTAAAATAAAAAAGTTATGAAAAAACCAACGATCTACATCGGTGCGGATCATGCCGGCTGGGAACTCAAGGAAATACTGGAGGGCTACCTCCAACAAAAAAAATACCCGGTTGTGGACATGGGAAATCAAGATTTGGTGGCAGAGGATGATTATTGTGATTTCGGTTATGCGGTCGCAAAACGTGTCGTGACAGACAAAGGTTCCTATGGCATTGTGATTTGTGGAAACGCACAAGGAATTTGCATGGTGTCCAACAAAATAAAAGGCGTGCGGGCGGCCACCGGATTCGATCAAGAAGTTGCCAAAACATCGAAAACGGATGACAATGCCAACATTCTGTGTCTTCCGGGCCGGCATCTCAATGTTGCCCAAGCAAAAACAATTGTCGACACTTGGCTCGACACGGAATTTTCAGGCGAGGAGCGGCATGTGCGCAGACTAAAAAAAATCACGGAAATTGAAAATCAAGAATTCGGTCTATGATCGAAATCGTTCCTGCTTTGCTCGTTGAATCGGCAGAACAATTTGAAAAACAATTGCGTGCGGTCGAACAAGATTGCCGATGGATTCAGATCGACATCCTTGATGGCACCCTCTTCCCGCAGACCACTTGGTGGGATCCGATGGTGATCGGAGCAATGAAAACGAACGTTCAGATCGAAATTCATCTCATGGTGGAAAATCCCATCCCGATCGTTAAGGCGTTCAAAAAACAGGTTCCAACTTTTGTCAATGCCATTGTCTCGGCTGAAATGCATCGACCGCTGGGAGCCGTCATCGAGCACATTCGCGACATCCTTGGTCTGAAAGTCGGCGTGGCCATCAATCCCGAAACCCCGCTCCGCGAAATCGAAAAAATCCTCCATGAAATCGATCAACTCACGATCATGAGCGTTCATCCCGGTTTACAAGGACAAAAATTCGGCGACGCACAACACATGGGAAATGGGGATGTCATCTTCGAAAAAATCAAACAAGCGCGCAACCATCGAACCGATTTGACGATAGAACTCGATGGGGGCGTCACCGACGCACTCATCAAACCGATCAAAGAGTCCGGTGTGAATCGAGTCTGTGTGGGGTCCCTTATTTTCCGATCCGCGGACCCGCGTGCTAAACTAAAATCATTATGCGCCATCTCCTCATAATCTTCTCTCTCTTTTTTGCCCTGCCTGCCTACGGGGCAACCCCCATTCCCGTCGCTTCTCTTCAATCCGGCGACCTTATTCGCGGACAAACCTTTTCCTCTGTGTATTATTACGGCGAAGACGGATTTCGTTACGTTTTCCCAAACGATAAAACATACTTCACTTGGTACAGCAATTTCGACAAGGTGAAATGGCTCACGGACAAAGATCTCGCCAGTATTCAAATCGGAGGAAATGTGACGTACAAACCCGGCGCAAAAATGATCAAAATCAACAGCGATCCGAAAGTCTATGCCGTTTCAAGCGCCGGTATCCTACGTCCCATAACCTCTGAAACGATCGCAACGGCTCTCTATGGCAACGATTGGAACAAAAAGATTGATGATGTTCAGGATGGGTTCTTCCCCAACTACAAAATTGGCGGGAAGATCGAATTTGCCTCACAATTCAGTATTTCGTCCGAAACGGCAGGCGCAAAGGACATTAACATGGACAAAAATCTCAAACCCGCCATCATGATCTCTGTGGGAGACGCGGGGTACAACCCACCCACAACGACGATCGATGTGGACAGAGCCGTTCGATTTGTGAACGAAGGCAAAACAAATCAATCCGCAACGGAATGGGATGGAACATGGGGTTCCGGCACCTTAAAACCGGGACAACACTTCACGCGTTACTTCCGAAAAAAGGGAACTTGGACTTTCTACTCAATTTACACTCCGAAAACGGCAATGACCGGCGCTCTGATTGTGCAATAAATCTTTTTTTAATTTTATTCTTAAGTCCAAAAATCTGTATGGTCAAAAATTCCATCATCTCCCCCGTGTCCATCATTTCTTTATTGGCTGTCTGTTCCATGGCCTTGCTTGGAATCACTTCCTTCGCAAACGCGGCAACGCTTGTGACTCCGGACGCGCTTCAAGCGGGTGATCTGATTCGCGGCCAGAGCTATTCTGCGGTTTATCATTATGGCACGGATGGTTTTCGCTATGTTTTTCCAAACGATAAAACATTCTTCACTTGGTACAGCAATTTCGATAGCGTGAAGTGGCTTTCCGACTCGGATCTTTCCTCCATCCAAATCGGAGGCAACGTCACCTATAAACCGGGTAAAAAGATGATCAAAATCAACAGCGATCCGAAAGTTTACGCCGTTGCTTCCGGTGGAACGATTCGCGCCATCACGTCTGAAGCGGTTGCCACCGGCCTTTACGGAAGTGATTGGAACAAAAAAATCGATGACATGCCTGATGGATTTTTCCCAAACTACAAAATTGGAAAAACCATCGAGAGCGCGTCCGGTTTCAGCGTCACGGGTGAAACGGCAGATGCCTTGGATATCAACACGGACAAAAAACTCAAACCGGCAACCAAAATTACCATCTCCGGTTCAAGTTACAGTCCGGCAACGATCACCATTCCCGCAGGAACCGCGGTGCGATTCACCAACAATGATTCCATCAATCACTCGGCAAGCGGTGATGACAATTCTTGGGGTACCGGAACGCTCGCGGCAGGAAAACATTTTTCGCGCTACTTCAAAGTACCGGGAACTTACACCTATACATGCTCGTATCATCCAAACATGAAAGGAACGATCATCGTGCAATAAAAGAAGAGGAATGAAAATGATACGCGTATGGCGAATCTTACGATGGGACCCAAAATTCGAAAACCTTTGCATTTGCACGATCGTCAACTCAAAAAACTGGAGGAGCGCGCGCTCTCCATTCGCAAAGATTTGATTTCCATGCTTGTGCAGGCCGGTTCGGGCCATAGCGCCGGTCCACTTGGAATGGCCGATATTTTTACCGCGCTCTATTTTCACATCATGGTGCATGATCCGAAAAAACCGAACTGGGAATTGCGGGATCGGCTCATTTTATCCAACGGCCATATTTGTCCCATTCGATATGCCGCGATGGCACATGCCGGATATTTCCCAAAGGAATGGCTCAAAACACTAAGAAAATTCGGCTCGCCGCTACAAGGCCATCCGGAACGCGAAAAACTGCCCGGCGTTGAAACAACGTCCGGCCCACTCGGATCCGGCTCATCCCAAGCGGTCGGGATGGCCTATGTGGGACTTTTGGATCGGCGGCCGTGGCGCGTGTATTGCGCGATGAGCGACGGTGAGCTTGATGCGGGACAAACCTGGGAAGCAATGCTCTTTGCCGGACGCAATAAACTGTACAACTGCACGTTTATCATTGATCGCAACAACATCCAGATTGACGGACGTACAGAAGAGATCATGCCCCTTGAGCCGCTTCAGGAAAAATTTGAAGCGTTTAATTTGAATGTAATCCGTTGCGCAGGAAATTCGATTCGAGATTTCGTGAGTGCGGTGGAACATGCCCATGGCGTGAGCGAAAAACCAACGGTCATCATTGCCGACACCGTGCCGGGATATGGTGTCGATTTTATGGAATACGATTTTACCTGGCATGGAAAACCGCCAACGTTTACCCAGGGCGCACAAGCGTTAGAATGGCTGCGCACGCTGGGAGGAAAAATAAAAAGCGAACATGAGTGATATAACTATGCGCAAACGACAATCCGGCATCAATCGTGAAGCGTACTTAGTGCGCCACTTGTTTGATCTTGACAAACTCAAACAAATCCCAACACGAAACGGGTATGGAGAAGGACTGGTGGAAGCCGGACGAAAAGATAAAAACGTCATGGTGCTTTGCGCGGACCTCACCGAGTCTACACGCTCGCAAATGTTCAAAGACGCATTTCCCGATCATTTCGTTCAGCTGGGAGTCAGCGAGCAATCGATGGCATCGATCGCGGCCGGAATGGCGATCTCTGGCAAAGTCCCCTTCATTTCCAGTTACGCCTGTTTCTCCCCGGGACGAAACTGGGAACAAATCAGAACAACGATCGCGCTTCAAAATTCAAATGTCAAAATCGCCGGCGCGCATGCAGGCGTGTCCGTCGGACCAGACGGAGCAACTCATCAAATGATTGAAGACATCGCCCTCATGCGAGTCATGCCAAACATGCGTGTGCTGGTTCCTTGCGACAGCGTGGAAACAAAAAAAGTCACTTGTGCCGCGGCTCATTTTTTCGGGCCTTGTTACTTGCGGTTTGCTCGGGATCAATCACCTGTTTTCACCACAGAAAAAACTCCGTTCAAAATGGGTCGCGCAGAAACGTATCGATTCGGACAGGACGTCACCATCATTGGAGCCGGTCCGCTCTTGTACGAA
>CAYJVQ010000030.1:8282-8781 GCA_964373605.1 uncultured Gammaproteobacteria bacterium
GCAAAACCGTGAATTCATCGACCGGTTCCAACGCGAAGCCCTGCTCGCCGCACAATCCTTATCGGTTGATCACCGAGTGGAAGCGCGAGTCATTAATATGCACACCATCAAACCGCTTGACGTAAAAATCATTGTCAGAGCGGCAAAAGAAACGGGCGCGATCGTGACCATTGAGGAAGCCCAAGCCGTTGGCGGACTTGGCGGTGCAATCGCGGAAACCCTTGCCCAGCACGCGCCTGTTCCGATGGAACGCATCGGCGTTCAAGATCGATTTGGAGAATCGGGTGATCCGCGAGAACTTCTGGAAGCGTTTGGGTTGACGGCTCCCGCGATCATCCGAGCGTGTTTGAAAGTTCTGGGAAGAAAGAAAGAGATATGTTAGACATCCTCACCATCGGCGACATCAAGCTGAACGCGTTCATCTCGCTTGATCGTTGTAAAGAAAAGTGTAATCTCAAAAAAAAGAGAATCGGATTTGCTTTTGGAGAAAAAATTTCCG
>CAYJVQ010000031.1:0-8722 GCA_964373605.1 uncultured Gammaproteobacteria bacterium
TGTGGGGAGATGTCTTTTGGCCAACGGACTTGTCGCCGTTGTTCCCTGCGACATGCCAACACGTCCTAGGTGTGGGGAGATGTCTTTTGGCCAACGGACTGTCGCCGTTGTTCCCTGCGACATGTCAACACGTCCTAGGTGTGATGAGTATGGTTTATTTTATTCTCGGTTCACATCCTGATCTCTCCGTTGCAGAGATTTTCGCGGTCGCGGGAGAGAAACCGGTGATCGCACGTACGCCACACGTGCTTATTTTGGATGAGGTTGATCAGAGTTTGCCTGTCCTGCAGGATCGTCTTGCCGGAACCATAAAAATTGGTCAGATTGTCGGTGAATTAGCGCGGTGGGATTTGCAAGACGCCGCAAATTTAATCACGAGCTTTGCCTTCGACGCCGTGGGAAAAAATAAAATCAGTTTTGGAATCAGTGACTATGGGTTGAACCGCGATGTTGCGACACTGGGAAAAATCATCAAGCAACAATTGAAGACATCGGGACGTCCTGTCCGTTTTGTGACCGGTAAAGAGCCACAACTTTCTTCCGTGATCATTACAGAAAACGGTTTGCTTTCTTCCGGAGGCGAGTATGTGCTCCTTGAGATCAATAAGAAGATTTTGATCGGACAAACACTCACCGTTCAAGATTACAAAGCTTGGTCGGCGCGCGACTACGGACGTCCGAATCGCGATCCAAAGTCCGGGATGCTACCGCCAAAGCTTGCGCGAATAATGATAAATTTGTCAGGCGTGTCTCCGGAGAAGAACACCCTGCTTGATCCGTTTTGCGGATCAGGCACGATTCTTTCCGAAGCCATACTATTGGGGTTTGGTCGTATCATCGGTTCGGATATTTCAAAAAAAGCGGTTCAATCAACAAAGCAGAATTTGACATGGTTGATTGACCGGTTTCATCTTCTCCCGCCAAATTTTTCTCTTCTGGTGAGCGATGCAAAAGATTTGAGCGGTGTTTTTACGGAAGAAGTGGATGTGATTATCACCGAAACATTTTTAGGAGCACCTCAAAAAGCTCTGTTGACATCAAAGGATTTTTTTCAGACAAAACGAACACTTTTGAAAATGTACGAACCGTCACTCAGATCGCTTGTCGAACATTTGAAAACAGACGGATGTTTGGTGCTTGCCGTTCCGGCGTTTAAAACGAAAAACGGTTTTGAGCGTTTGAACATCGAGCCTCTTTTTGGATCAATCGGCTTGCGCGTCTCTCAATCTTTTCTTTATCATCGTCGAGATCAAATCGTTGCGCGAGAAATTTTTATCCTCGGAAAAACTTGAGACCGGTCTGAACTTGACCCTTTTCTTTCTATTCCTTAGTATATCTTCACTAACTACTCACTGCCCATAACCCTTTTCGGGTTGTCCGTCCTTTGGGTCGGACCAGTCCATATGAATCCATACGAACTACTGTATATCGTTTCCAATCAGTACACCGATGCGGAGATCGAAAAAATCACCCAGCAGGTGGCAAATGAAGTGACCCGTGCGGGAGGGACGATCATTTCCAGCAGAAACATCGGCAAAATTCGACTCGCCTATCCTCTAAAGAAACAACATCACGGAACATACATTCTTATGCACTTTGATGCGGAGCCAACCGTGATTGATGTGCTCAATCGGAAGTTTGGTCTCACCTCCGAAGTGTTGCGTCATACGATAACGACGCGTCAACCCGGAGCCGAAAATGAGGTGTATGAGCTGACTTCGTATGTTGCTCCACTCTCTGAAGAAGCGCGTCGTGAGCGTCAAAAAGATCATTCGTCCGCACCTCCATCCGTCACGGCCACACAAGAGCGTTCGATGAGCATGGAAGAGCTTGATAAAAAATTGGATGAGCTACTTGATGTAAGCGCAACTAAAAACATTTAACCCATGGGACCTCTGCAAAAGTGCGTCTTTTCGTCAACGGGCGCCCGTCGACTCCGCTCTCCCTACCTTTCAGTAGGGTTCGCGGGGATCGACATCCCGTTTAACGAAAATCTATCACTTTTTCAGAGATCCCCAACATGACGTATGTATTCATTAAACCGTGCAACCCTTCTTGGAAATCTGACTCGCGATCCCGAAGTTCGTAAAATTCCATCCGGGCAAAGTGTGTGTACTTTTTCCGTTGCGACAAATCGGACATGGAATGATGCATCTGGAAACAAGCAAGAGGCAAGTGAATTTCATAATGTGGTCGCTTGGGGTAAACTGGCCGACATTTGCGGTCAATATCTGGCCAAAGGACGAAAAGTGTACATCGAAGGTCGTTTGCAGACGCGCGATTGGGAAGGTCAGGACGGAATAAAACGTTATCGAACCGAAGTCATCACTGAAAATTTGATTATTCTCGATCGTCCTTCCGGAGCTTCCAATGCTTCCGGCGCTTCCGGAACCGCTTCAGCGTTCACTCCACCTCAACCTCTACCCAAAGATGACCATTCCGTGAATCCCGACGATGAAATTAATGTCGAAGATATTCCCTTTTAAGTATGGAAAAAAAACAACAAATTCAAAAAAGAAAATCATGCTTTTTTTGCGTCAATCACATTGTGCATATCGACTATAAAGATATGAAAACCTTGCGTCGCTATCTTTCTTCGTTCGCCAAGATTGTGCCACGCAAGCGTTCCGGTGTTTGTATGAAACACCAACGCCTCCTTGCCAATTCCATCAAGCGCGCGAGGATTATGGCGCTCATTCCGTTTGTTCAGAAGTAAGACCGTTTGGAGACGCGATTGATTTCGTATGAGCCGCACGGCACAAATCGCGAAAGAGCGCGAAATCATCAACGAGGCGATTCGCGCTTTTTTTAAGGGGGAAGGATATGTTGAGGTTGAGACTCCTGTTCTTTTGCGCTCCCCTGGGATGGAACCAAATCTTTTGCCGTTTGAAACGGTTCTTCGCGAGCCAAATGGCAAAAGACATGCGGCCGCTCTTTTGACAAGCCCGGAGTATTCCATGAAAAAGTTGCTTGGCCTTGGGATGGAAAAAATTTTTACCCTCACGAAAGTTTTTCGCAATGGAGAGGCGTTTGGTGGATTGCATCATCCGGAATTTACGATGGTCGAATGGTATCGCCAAGACGCGGATTATTTCGCGTGCATGGATGAGACCGAAGCAATGATTAAACATTGTTATGCTCGATTCTGTCATTTTGAGTCCAACCATGGTGGGTCAAAGAATTTGAGTGACGTCTGGTTAAGAACGCGTGTTTGTGATCTTTTTCAAGAATATGTGGGAATCGATTTTGATCCGTCTCGCCCCGAGTTGCTGGCGTTTGCCTGTGAACGATTAGGAATTCATTATCAGAGGGACGATACACAGGGCGATCTTTTTTATCGATTGTTTTTGGCAAAGATCGAGCCGCATTTGCATGGAAATCAATTTGTGTATGACTATCCAAAATATGAAGCCGCTCTTGCGCGGCTCACGCCAAACGGCAAATATGCAGAGCGTTTCGAGCTTTACCTGAACGGGCTTGAAATTTGCAACGGTTTTACGGAATTAACAAACGCGGCGGAGCAGCGTGAGCGTTTTAAAGAGGAAGCAAATGAGAGGCGCGCGATGGGAAAGACCGTTCATCCCATGGATGAAACATTTTTGGACTTGTTACCATCCCTGAGAACTCCGACTTTTGGAAACGCGCTCGGCATTGATCGATTGCATATGGCCTTTACGGGACGCAACAAAATTGAGGAGGTTCTCTTGTTTCCTGCAAGCCGGCTGTTTGAGGATTTCTGAAAAAAAGCTATGGCCTCCCCCAACGACATAAAAAAAAGCACCGTTGTCAATATAAATGGCGAACTTTGGCTCGTCACGTATTTTCAGCGTGTGAGTCCAGGCAAGGGGAGCTCTTTTGTGCGCACGCGCCTGAAGAATTTAAAAACAGGCAAAATGCAAGAAGTAAATTTTAAATCTGCTGAAACACTCACGTTTGAAGACGTGCAGTACAAAAAGATGCAATATCTCTATAACGACGGTACTTTTTATACCTTCATGGATCATTTGACCTACGAACAGGTTTCCCTCACGGCGAAAGAAATTGAAGATTCCATTTTGTATCTGAAAGAAGGAATTGATGTGAATATCGTTATGCATCACGATCAGCCGATCAGTCTCTCACTTCCACAAAAGATCGAATATACGATTGTGTATACGGAACCGGCGGTGAAGGGGGATACCGCATCCGGCAATGTGCTGAAAGAAGCAGAGTTGGACAACGGACTCAAAGTGCGGGTGCCGATGTTTCTCTCGCAGGGCGATCGCATTTTGGTGAATACAGAGGATGGCAGTTATGGGGAGCGCGTAAACTGAGACCGCTCTCAAAACTAGAGACTAGAGGTCCCTAAAGAGACTCTTCTTTTGGAGTTTCGTTGATGGATTGCAAGATCGCTGTGCGGATTTCTTTCATGAGCGGTGGATTTTCATGAAGAAATTGCTTTGCGTTCTCTCGTCCAAGCCCCAGTTTTATCTCTCCACGGTAGTAGTTACTGCCGCTTTTTTTAATCACACCCAGTTCCGTTCCAAGATCAATCAGATCGCCGGTAATGGAGATCCCTTCATTGTACATAATATCGAATTCGCAAGAACGAAATGGTGGAGCCACTTTGTTTTTCACGATTTTTACTTTTGTTCTGTTCCCAATAATTTTTTCGCCCTGTTTAATTTGTGCGCTACGTCGAATTTCCACACGGATGGACGCGTAGAATTTCAAGGCGTTCCCTCCTGTAGTGGTTTCCGGATTTCCAAACATCACGCCAATTTTCATGCGAATTTGATTGATAAAAATTACGGTGGTTTTTGATTTGCTTACAATGGCGGCAAGTTTCCGCAGAGCCTGACTCATCAGGCGCGCCTGAAGTCCGACATGGTGATCGCCCATGTCACCCTCGATTTCCGCTTTCGGAGTCAGCGCCGCGACAGAATCAATCACAATCACATCTACCGCGTTTGAACGAACCAACGTTTCGACAATTTCGAGTGCCTGTTCTCCCGTATCCGGTTGGGAAATGAAAAGTTCATCAATGTTCACTCCTATTTTTTGGGCATATTCAGGATCAAGCGCGTGTTCCGCATCAACGAAAGCCGCAAGACCGCCTTCTTTTTGTATTTCGGCAATGACATGTTGAGCAAGGGTTGTTTTTCCGGATGATTCCGGTCCGTAAATTTCAATAATCCGGCCCCGCGGCATTCCTCCCACACCGAGAGCCAAATCGAGCGAGAGACATCCGGTGGTAATCGCCTCGACTTGCATGGTCTTTGCCTCGCCGAGGCGCATAATAGCGCCTTCTCCAAAGCGCTGTTTAATTTGCGTAATGGCATCGAGCGCGGCTCGTGAGCGAGCATCCGTTTCGACTTCTTTTGTGATTTGTTTGGCCATAGTGATTTTACCCTAACAGAAAAGTGTTTATCTTGATATATTCTATCAAAAAATGAGATAAAATCAAGCATTTTGTTAGCTTTTTTAAACAAGATTCTAAGATCATCGCTTCTTTGAGCGATGATCTTATGTCAAAGAATGTTGGCACACTCAACAAAGAACTCTATTTATCCACAGCGGATGAAAATGTGATGGCTCGTTGCTGTTGCAGAATGACACGTCGATATTCAACGGACGATCGTGAATAGCGTTTAACGCTTTCAATTTTTATGAGGTTGACTCCTCTTTCCAGCGCAACTTCCACTTCAAAATTTCCTTCTTTGGTTAAAAGAACTTCCGTTTCATTCACACGCACACCCGCATCTTGTTCAACAGAGCCGGTTACGGAAATGGTGGCATCGTTTGTCACAAATCCGTCTGCGGGTTCAAAGATGGAAAGAATCGGCGGAGTTACGATGGATCGAACCTGCATGCCAAGATAGAACAAGATGCTCGCGGCTATAAGCCCGAAGAAGCCGATTTTTACAAAACGGCTCGCCACGAAAAATTTTAGCGCTTGCGCTTTTTGTCGAGGCAAGCGAGCTTGTTTCACAAAATCACACGTTCCCCGTTCTTGTTCAAACAGATTCAAAAAATAAGTGTCATCCATCCGGAGAACCCGAAGATAGATTTTGAGAAAGTTTCGCGTGTAAATGGGATCCGGGAGCGCGTGGTATGATCCGGATTCCAGACAGCGTAAAAAGAGGATATTGATTTTTGTTTTTTTCTCCATGTCCGACAACGTTAAATTCGCCACTTTGCGCAGAGCCTTGAGTTTATCTCCCAGACGTTCGGTATGGTTTAATTGTCGAATGCTAAACGGCATGATGGTCGGTTTTTTCTTCCTCATTATTTTCTTCGTATTCCTCTTCGTCGTCCACTTGTGATCCCCATGCTTCCTCATAATCATCTTGCGCCGTTGGCAGACCCTCTTTGATGTCGCGGTTCATAGGCCATTGTGAGATGAGAATTTCGCGCGGTTTGGCGCCATCGGGCGCTCCGATCACTCCGGCGTTTTCAAGCAAATCCATAATGCGCGCGGCTCGAGAGTACCCGATGCGCAAACGTCGCTGAAGCAGGGAAGTGGATGCCTTTCCGGATCGCAAAACCACTTGGACGCATTCTTCAAACAATGGATCGGAATCGTCTGAATGATCGAAAACCGTTCCCGCTTTCGTAATTTCGGTGATCGAAAGATTGTAATCCGGGTCTCCCTTGTCCTTCAAGAAAGAGACAATACGATTGAGTTCGGCAGATGAAACGAAAGCGCCTTGCAAGCGTTTGGGTTTGGAAAGTTCTGCGCTGGTAAAAAGCATATCTCCGCGACCCAATAATTTTTCCGCGCCGGAATGATCGAAAATGGTACGCGAGTCGGTTTGTGAAGCAACGGCAAAAGCGATGCGACCGGGAATGTTGGCTTTGATGAGTCCGGTAATGACGTCTACACTTGGGCGTTGTGTCGCAAGAACAAGATGAATGCCAACCGCCCGCGCCATTTGAGCAATACGGACGATGGTTGCTTCCACTTCCCGTCCACTGGCACTCATCAGATCCGCCAGTTCATCGATGATGATGATAATTTTTGGCATGCGCGCTTGAACACGCCCGTTGTAATCATCAATATTGCGCGCGCCCAGTTTGGAGAGCATATCCAGACGACGCTCCATTTCTCGAACGGTCCATTTGAGCGCATTGACGGTATCATCGACCGTCACAATCGGTGGGACCAAAAGATGAGGAATGCCCGCGTAAGCTGTGAGCTCCACGCGTTTTGGATCCACCAGGATAAATTTCACATCATCCGGTCCATTTTGGTAGAGCAAAGAGAGGATGATCGTGTTGAGACATACGCTTTTTCCGGATCCCGTGGCTCCGGCCACAAGCATGTGCGGCATTTTATCAAGCGGAATGACCCAAGCATTTCCGGAAACGTCCTTTCCAAGCGCGACGGAAAGCGCGCTGGCTTTTTCGCGAAACGGTTTTGATTCAAGAAGATCACGGAGCGCCACGGTTGCGACTTTTGTATTTGGAACTTCGATCCCAACCAGAGATTTTCCCGGAATGGGCGCTTCCATGCGAATCGGATGGGCGGCAAGCGCGAGCGCGAGGTCATTTTGCAAACCGACGATGCGAGAAATTTTCACTCCTTGGGACGGACGCAAGGTGTATTGAGTCACAGTTGGGCCCACAGAGGTATCACTCATTTCAACATGGATTCCAAATTCTTCAAACGTTTTTTCTATGATTTGTTTATTTCGTTCAATATCACCCGATTGTGCTTTTGTGCCGGATCGATCCAACAGCGAAATCGGCGGAATAATTTGTCGGCGTTTAGCTGTTGCAAGCATGGTTTCCGCGCGCGAATGAGCGGCCACGGGAGCGGTGTGGAATGGCTGTTCGTCATCCATCTCTTTTTCATCTCCATTTTCCATCTCGAGTTCAAGATCATCTTGCTCATCTGAATCATCCGCGTTTTCTTTTGTCGAGTTTTCATTCAGGCTGTTTTTTCTGTGCAGGAATTCTCCCAACCAACCCGTGAGATGCGTATGAATGCCCATGAGTGATCGAAGAGATGTATTGAACACGAGCATGACTGACACAAGAAGCAGAGCAAGCGTGATAACCAGTGCGCCCCAGTAACCCACGAAGTAAGGCAACATCAAACCAAGAAATTGGCCAAGGTATCCGCCGGCGACGGTCAAGTCTTGGGTAAATGGTTCCGGACGATTGACAAGCAGTAAGTTAAGTGTGGCGTTAAACGAGAGAAAAAAGAAAAAGAGACCGAGATGGTTCCATGGGGAGAATGTTCCGCGCTCTGGATAGGCGAGCGTGGCGCCGATCATGATGAGCACAAGCGGAACGAGAAAGCGGTCGAAGCCGAAAAAGATGGTCAGAGCATAGTTGACCCCTGTGCCCAAACTTCCGGCAATCTGGAAAAATGAGAGAAACATGAGAGCAGAGAAAGCAAATAACAGCACAACAATGATGCCGCGTTTGGTCTCGGGAGCCAGTTTAATTCCCAAGACTTTCGTCTCCGTTTTGTAGGAGCGTTTTATGTATCGTCGTTTTGTTCTGGCCATGGCGTTATTTTAGCACAGTTAGTGAAGTCAGTGTTTGGTTTACCTTTTTTTGTAACAGTCTTGCGCAAAGCAGTCCATTTACATTGTTTTTTTTCATAGGTACAGTAATGACCATATGTGGCATTAACGCTTAATTTCTGTTGGTAATTTTGGTCGACACATCACTGTTGGATGGAACCAGACAAATGCGGTGATCCATTGAATGAGTGACTCTGGAGTCCGAC
>CAYJVQ010000032.1:0-8652 GCA_964373605.1 uncultured Gammaproteobacteria bacterium
CATCCCTGTACGTGGCGTCTAAAGTCCTGTTTCAGGATGTGAGGTCTCTTTGCCACCTCTTCAACGTCCATTTTAGGACGTTTCAGAGGTCTCTCACCCCGCGACCGACATCTCATCGAGTTTTGAGAACGGTCTCAATAGATGCTATAATAAAGTCAGAATATGTTCTGGCTTTTTGCGATTCCGCTTCTTGATCAAACAACCCTCACCGCACCGACGGCGACAAGCTTCCTCGCTCGTCCCATCGACGCGATTCTTTTTGATCTGTTTATTTGGACGGGATGGATTCCCATTGCCATCACCCTCGCATGGGGATTTGTTCAAATGTGGGTGAATTACCGAGCCGGACAGTATGTTTCCGGTTATAAATTCGTTCTCTTGGCGATCGATGTTCCGGCGATGACGGAACAAACTCCCAAAGCGCTTGAAAATCTTTTTTCAAATATCTACGGAGCCAAGTCCACATTGACATGGAAAGAAAAATGGATTATTGGAAAACTTCAGCCCGTTTTTTCCTTTGAGATTATTTCGTCGGAAGGGTATATTCAATTTTTGGTTCGAACGCAAACTCGATTTCGGGATTCTATTGAAGCCGGCATTTACGCTCACTACCCGGACGCGGAGATCAACGAAGTGGAAGATTATGTGAATCAGTTTCCGGATGATTTTCCCAATGAGGAATATGACATGTGGGGAAGCGAATTTACTCTTGACAAAGATCAAATTTATCCCATTCGAACCTATGTTGATTTTGAAGATCGAATGACAGGTGAAATAAAAGATCCGCTTGGGTATACGCTTGAGCAGATGGCGAAGATGAAACCCGGCGAGCATTTTTGGATTCAAATGTGTATTCAGCCAACGGACCATGATTGGATCAAGGCCGGAGTCAAAAAGATTAACGAGTTGTACGGAAAAAAGGAAAAAGAGCAAGAAAGCCCAATCCTGGTGGCAATCGGCAATGTTTTTCGATGGCCTCTTGAACTGCTCGCACACATGACGACCATTGATCTGGGCGGATTATTCGGACTTTCCACCGAAGAACTCAAAAAAGAACCGATTCCGTTTTTGCCGCTTCAGGAAACAAAAATTGCCGAAGCGATTTACAACAAGATCAGTAAAGTCGGGATGGGAACAAAAATTCGTATTTTGTATGTTGGCCGAAAGAATGTCTTTGTGAAGGTGAATCGAACCGCGATAGTCAAAGGCATCCTCAACCAATATGCAAATTTGTCCTTGAATAAATTTTCGCTTTTTATTCCTCAAATTCCAAAAGACGATTATTTTTGGATGCGATGGGTCTATACGAGAAAACAACGTACGCTGATGAAAGCCTACAAGACGCGAAATTGGGGAATCGGGGCGAATCCCCTCTTTTTGAACACGGAAGAGTTGGCTTCTCTTTGGCATTTCCCAACGATCGGTTTCAAAGCGCCGCTCATTAAAAAAGCGGATGCGCGTCGTGCCGAGCCACCGGTGGGCTTGCCTGTCACCCATGAGGAACAAACGCTCCCTGTTCTTGCGGCGATTGAGGAGTCTCCATCCGGCGTACGAGCCGATTTGTCGGCGTTTGAAGTTGATTCGTCAGCCATCAAAAAAGATGCCATCGGCTCGGCGGAAGTTCCAAAGGTTAAACCGCCAACCAAATTTCAAGATGAGTCGTTTGTTCCGCCGAATCTTCCCATGTAATGAGCTCTATGTCTTATAATCACGATCATGAAAATGAAGTCATCTATTTTGCCAAAACGAATTTTAGAAATTCGATGGTAAAATTCGGAATCAAAACCGACGATCGCCGTCGTCATGTGTATGTCATCGGAAAAACCGGCATGGGAAAGACCACTCTTCTGGAGAATTTGATTTTGTCGGATATTTATGCCGGCCATGGCTGTTGTTATGTCGATCCCCACGGCGATACGGCGGAAAAGCTTATTAATTATATTCCCAGTTCGCGCATCAACGACGTGGTGTATTTTAATCCGGCCGACGTGGATTATCCGATCGGTTTTAACATTCTGGAAGCCGTCAGCGAACGGCACAAACATTTGGTTGCGAGCGGAATGATGGGCGTGTTTAAAAAGATTTGGGAAAACATGTGGTCTTCACGCATGGAATATATTTTGAACAATACCATTCTCGCCTTGCTGGATAATCAAGGCCAGACTTTGTTGGGAATTAATCGTATGCTTTCCGATCAGGATTTTCGCAATCGCATGGTTGGAAATGTCACCGATCCGGTGGTGAAACAATTTTGGTTGAAGGAATTTGCTTCCTACAATGACAAATATGCGCAAGAAGCCGTTGCTCCGATTCAAAATAAGATCGGTCAATTTTTGTCCGCATCGGTGATTCGAAATATGGTGGCACAAGTGAAGTCCACGATCCATATTCGACAGATTATGGATGAGCAGAAAATTTTTATTGTTAATTTGTCCAAAGGCCGTATCGGGGAAGACAATTCGCGTTTGCTTGGTGGATTGTTGATTACGAAACTGCAACTCTCCGCCATGGAGCGCGTGGATATTCCGGAATTGGAGCGTAAAGATTTTTATTTGTATGTGGACGAATTTCAGAATTTTGCGGTTGAATCGTTCGCGGGGATTTTGTCCGAAGCGCGCAAATACCGTTTATGCCTTACCATGGCGCATCAATATATTGCACAGTTGACCGATGAAGTGCGCGAGGCGGTTTTTGGGAACGTGGGCACGATCATCACCTATCGTGTGGGTTCGCCGGACGGACTCTATATGGAAAAAGAATTTACTCCTCGTTTTTTGCCTGAAGATATCATTAATTTGCCAAAATACAACGTTTACTTAAAACTGTTGATTGACGGAGTGACCAGCCAGCCATTTTCCGCGTTGACGCTTCCACCCATTTCCCAACGCACGGAGTCGGCGGATCGAGTGATTCGTGTCTCTCGCGAGCGTTATGCGAATCCGCGCGGCGAGATCGAACAGAAAATTCTCAAATGGAGCGGCATGGAAAATTCGGATATGGAGATTCTTCTGAAGGAGGCGGAAGTCAAAAAAAAAGCAACCAAAGATTCCAAACGACCAAAGTTTGAATATAACTGCACGAGATGCAATAAAGATATGGTTCTGCCGGTGGAGCTTGATCGTTCGCGGCCGATTTATTGTGAAGATTGCATTGAGATTGTTCGTGAGGAGCGCAAACATGGCAGATTACAAAAACAGGAACGTTCCGTTTTCACGCAAAATCCCGTGAAGCCATCTGAAGGAATCCCTATCGAACGTCCCAAACAGACGGAATCTCTTTCGCTCGAAACTCTCAAACCCGTCCCCGCGCCTGTGGCTGTTTCGGAATCGGCACAACCGGTATCAATGGAAAAAAAGAAACGAAAGCGAAAGCGAAAAAAAAGGGATGCAAGCGGTACGATGCAAGTGAACTCATCGATAAAGTTTGAATAAAGAGGACCCCATCACTTTTTCAGAGGTCCCAAAGGATGCCTATGGCCGATTTTGAACTGCGCGATCCGATCCACCACCGTATTGCGTTTTCTGAATTTGAACGTCAACTGATTGATCATCCGTTTTTTCAACGGCTGCGTTTTGTGAGCCAGCTTGGTTTTTTGCAAGCGTATGTGTATCCGGGAGCGGTGCATGATCGTTTCAGCCACGGAATCGGCGCCATGCATGTTGCCGGTCGATTGTTCAGCCGAATGATCCAAAGCTCGATGTTGTTGAACGAACTTTTAACGAAAGAGGAAATGGAATCTTTGCGTCTTCGCGTGCGCGTGGCCGGACTTCTTCATGATCTTGGCCACGGCCCTTTTTCGCATGCGTCCGAATCCGTGTTTCCTCTGCTTCAAACTTTGCCCCTTCAATGGTCATGGTGGCACTCGCGCCCTGCAAGACAAGCCGTTCATGAGGATTATAGCGTTCTGCTTATCCAAACCATAAGCGGAGAGGGGATGTTGAACACTTCCTTTGCTCAAGACATCTGCTCGCTCATTCATAAAGATGTTCAGCCCTCGCCGTTTCTGGTTGAGCTTGAACAAAAAATTTCGGGTCTCAATCGTGTGCTCAAGGGATTGATTTCCGGAGAAGCGGATGGTGATCGAATGGATTATCTTTTGCGCGACAGTTATTTTTGCGGAGTGGCTTACGGTCAATATGATCTGGATTGGCTGATTTCCGCGATGGGTGTTGCGAAAAAACAAGATGAGCTTATCGTCACGATTTCTGAAAACGGGGTGCGTGCGTATGAAGATATGTTGTTGGCGCGTTACCACATGATTGATCAAGTGTATTATCACAAAACAAAAGCGGGTTTTGAACATTATTTGCGACAAGCGATTGAGAACCATGAAATTCCACTCATCATTCCATCCGATCCATACGCGTACGCGCAATTGCGAGATGGCGCGGTGATCGAACAAATGTTTGAAGCCGCCAAGGATCTGAAAAACTATTGGTCCGTGCATTTAGTCAAACGTTTGCCGGCAAAACGTATTTTACGATTGCACACCAATCGATCAGAGGATGCCGTTCTCTTAGGGCGATTGAAAGATTTTTGCCAACAGCACGAGATTGGATTTTTTATGCACGAGGTAAAAAATCAATTTTCCCATTTTAACGAGGAGGATTCAGATCAGGCCACCATGACCTATGTGGCAAAAAAATCCGTTAACAGCATGGAATACGTCCCCATTTCAAAATATTCAGATCTTCTTCAAAAATACAATGAAAAGTTGAATTTTACGGATTTTTTCGTGCGTCGTGAAGACACGAAACGTTTTGAATCTTTGAAAGAGAGTTTTTAAATTGGAAGATGGTATTATGGCTAGAACACTTATATCGAAAAAGGCGATTGGAATATAAAATGCCAAACCAAGGGATCGGTAAACGAAACGAATATGGCCGGAATTTGGAATAAGCGTAAACAAACAAATACCCCTCTTAAAAACAAAGTCCTTGTGGGAATGTCCGGCGGGGTGGATTCATCCGTGTCGGCCGTTTTATTGTTGGAGCAGGGATACGAAGTCATCGGGGCGTTTATGAAAAATTGGACCGGAACGAATCGCACAGACGGCGGCTTTGTGGAATGCGCATGGAAACAAGAACGGCGAGATGCGGCGCGCGTTGCCGCAAAGTTGGGAATTCCGTTTCTCACGCTTGATTTTGAGGAGTCGTACAGGCGCGATGTCGTTGATCAGATGTTTGCGGAAGTGAAAGCCGGACGAACGCCCAATCCGGATGTTTTGTGTAACAAGCACATCAAATTTGATCTGTTCGTGAAAGCGGCGGATGAGTTGGATTGCGCGTTTGTTGCCACGGGTCACTATGCGCAGATAAAAAACGGTCAACTTGTCAAAGCGGTTGATCAAAATAAAGATCAAACGTATTTTTTATGGGCGATCAATCCGTCGATTCTTTCACGCGTTTTGTTTCCGATTGGACATCTGACAAAACCGGAAGTTCGCCAAAAAGCGCGTGAACAGGCGTTGGATGTTGCGGAGAAGAAAGATTCAACCGGTATCTGTTTTGTCGGGGAGGTCGAAATGCGGGAATTTTTGCGCGAGCGGATTCCTGACGATCCCGGCGTCGTCATCACCACGGACGGGGTGAGAGTCGGACAACATTCCGGCGTGAATTTTTACACGATCGGCCAACGCCGCGGGCTCCATATCGGTGGCGGGATGCCCTACTACGTGGTAGAAAAACGAACAAAAACAAAAGAGCTGGTTGTTTCAAGCAATTTTCACCCACGGCTGTTTTCAAAAGAACTTTTCGCTCATCACCTCAACCTGTTCGCGCCGCCGACATCTGAAATGGGTCGCTATGACACGCGCATTCGCCACCGTCAACCTCTCCAATCGTGCCACGCTGAATTTTTAAATGGGAATCGTGTTCGGGTCATTTTTGATGATCCGCAACGGGCGGTGACTCCCGGCCAATCGATTGTTTTCTATCAGAAAGAGGTCGTGATCGGAGGAGGCGTGATCGAGGACTTCCTCACCTCATCCATCCAAGCGTGAAAGGGAGCGGACGGACCTTGCGTAGGATCGACGGTCGTTTTTGAAAATTCAACCGGCTCCGTTTCTCGAATGTTGAGTGGAACCGCCGTGAGCATAAAATCCTTTGCTCCTTTGATTTGTGTTTGAACGTTTCCGATCACCGGTGCGACCGTCACCAATTTTTGAAAATCGTAATTGATAAAAATCGCTTGTCCATTCTCCATCCTACTCACGGTGCGATTGGTTTCGATCGTCAAAGGAATCGGTGAACGGCTGATGACTTCTATGCGGCCTCGAGTAAATTGCACCGTTCGCTCGTCGGCCCATAATCTTTTCAGCGTGATGCGTGAACGTTGGTCCAAGCCCAAAAACAGGTCATTCCCAATTTGAAGCAGGATAAATTCGTCATCCGTGGTTTCAAGCGTTTCCCCTCGGCGCAAGCGTTGTCCCGCCTGAAAATCTCCATTTTGGCTAGCGAGAACCGTCACGACCTCTTGCGCAGGAACATCAAAACGCCGTACGATAATCAAACCGATGGCAATCGTAAAGAAAATAACACCGGCGATTTTTGGAATCAACCCTTTTTGCATGATAGAATAATAGCATATGCTGTACTTTTTTTATGGAAACGAGTGTTCTCATTGCCACGCCATGATGCCTCTTGTGGATAAGCTTATTTCAGAAGGAATCAAAATCGAAAAGCTCGAAACCTGGCATAACAAGCAAAATGCATTGCTTTTTGAAAAGAAGGAGCAGGGAATCTGCGGAGGAGTTCCATTTTTTTATAATGACGAAACAGGGGCTTCGATTTGCGGTGAAGCCTCTGAAGACGAAGTTCGAAAATGGGCGATATGATAACGCTTTCACGTTTTTACATCGGGCTCATGGTGATGATCTTTACTGCCATCGGTTGTGTTTCCGTGCCTGTTGTGGAGCAAACGCCGCAAGCCGCCACAGAATCGCTCGCGCTTTTTGAGGGCAGTGAAATCGTGTTGCGGGAAACCGTTTTGGGACTGGGCGGGCCCTTTGTTGGATTTTTTAAAAAAGAAGACGCTCCGCTCCGTTTGTCTGTGAATCAATGGAAATCGGGCGAAAGAGCGAAGATAAACTGGGATCGAACTCGAGAGCGGGAAACAGAAATGTCCGCACAAGCCCGTCAGGCCTATAACATCCAGTTTGAAAACGCCCCGATCGGAACAAAAATTCCGGCCCCTCCGCAACCGAAGTTTGAAACGGTGGTGGATGCCGGAATGTTGAAAACGGAATCGCTCGCAGAGGCAACAGGAATTTTTCTTCCGATTTTTTGGGAGATCGGGAAGGAGGGCGGGGAAGGTTCCAGTCTTCTCTGGCTGTCCCAAGCCCAGTACGATGAATTGATTCAGACCCGACACACACAAATAAATTTAGGTCTTTTTGATGATTCCGTGTCGTATGCCATTGGACTCACGGATCAAGTTAAAAATTTTGTTGAGAAACTGAAAGGATCAGAAGTCGCGCCGAAAGAAAAAAATGTTTTGGAGATTGAAGCAAATGTCGAGTGGGGCACTTACGAACTGACGGTGGACGAGATTCGAACCACGGTTCAGACCATTCGCGCGCAAAACGCGTTTGCGCGTTATACCATTCTGGCGAATCGAAATAACCCATTGATTTTAGAGCTGATGCTCTCTCCGGCTTCGCGAGGTTCGCTCAACCTCTTTCGCCGTGAATCGATCGGTGAAGCGTTTTGGGGATACGAAATCGTTTCGGTTAAGCGTGCAGGCGCGTTAACCAATGAGGATCAACTTCCACTGTGAGATCCAAAAAAACTTTTCGGCTCATCACTTGTTCGAGTTCTTTGCGAGCGGATTGACCGATTTCTTTGATTCCGCGGCCCTTTTTCCCGATGATCATTCGTTGGTAGCGATCTTGCGTGGTAAAAATGGTTGCCGCAATATAGACCATCCCATTTTCACGCTCGTCGAATTCCGTGACTTCCACATGGATGGTGTAAGGAAGCTCTTGGCGCAGGCGTAAATAAAGTTTTTCGCGTATCAGCTCCGCAAACCAAATTTCATTCCGCATGTTGGTCATTTGGTGGCGCGGGTAATACGGTTCGCCTTCCGGAAGCAAGCTAAAAAAAAGTTTGATGAGCGCTTCGATGTGTGTTCCGCGCAGCGCGGAAACTTCCACCATTCCCTCATAACCGTTTTCGCCGAGATCACGATAAAAATCAATAAACGGTTTTTTTGTTTCATCGATTTTGTTGATGATGAGAACACGCTTGGCGTTTACGGTTTTGATGAGGCGTTGGACTTCCCGCTCCTCTTCTCCGATTTCTCTTGTCGGATCAACCACATGACCGATCACCTGAATTTCTTGGAGGGATTGCTTGATGGATTCGTTGAGATGTTTTGTTAAGGCGTCTTTTTTCTTTTTAAACACACCGGACGTATCCACGAAAACAATTTGTCCTTCGTCGCGAGTCAGGATTCCGTGAATGGGAAGGCGCGTTGTTTGAGGTTTTGGAGAAGTGACCGCAATTTTTGATCCCACAAGAGCATTGAGAAGTGTGGACTTCCCAACGTTCGAGCGACCAATGAGGACGGCGAATCCGGATTTCGGCATAAGCGATTCTCTTTTACCTTAAAACGAGCTTTGTGACAAGTTCCACATGTGGCGTATGTGGAAAC
>CAYJVQ010000033.1:0-8633 GCA_964373605.1 uncultured Gammaproteobacteria bacterium
GCCGCCTCATTTAATGGGTGGACAGTCGGATACAACGCCAACAACAAATCGCTCGCCGTTTTGCTCTATACGGTTCAGAGGTGTGAACGTTTGAGGAACGGCCATTTCGCGGTAAACGACAAACGTGGTTGACTTCCCATCTCTCACGGGACCGTCAAAAGACGCTTGATCTTGCTCGGGATGCATGAGCAAAAAGTCGATCGCATTTTTTGAGCCCGTCAGCGCAGATTCCGCTAAGTAAAGTTCCATATCGAGCCTTCCTTCGTGGTTTGTGAACATACAACAAGATAGTTAGGGTGTCAATTCTTCGATCTTCTCGGTCATCGCATCAATTTTATCCCATTCTTCCTTAAGCGCTCTTTTCTTTTCATCATCAGACAAATGCTCGATTCGTCTGGCGCGTCCAAAATCAATCACTCGCGGCATTCCAGACGTGCGGTCAATCATGATGTTTCTGGGTGCCAGATCCCCATGAAAAATTCCCTCTTTTGTATGCATCATCTCGATGAAATTCTCAAGAGCGCTCATAAAGCGATCCGCCTGAAACGAATTCGGAAGAGGCGCCTTGCGATTCAAAACATGCTGAAGATTTTCCGCATCCAGTTCTTCCATGAGAATACCGGCCTCTAAACTTTTCGGCCCTTCCCTCCAGAATCCAAAACAGACAGGAACTCGAACTCCTTTCACTTCAAGGTTGGCCAGATCGGACAAAAAAGCCGCTTCCACATCCACCGGATTCCCAAGCTTCATAATGTTGGCGCGAGGACTTGTTGATCGCGGCTCGAGCACTTTCACACACAATCGTTTGGCGAAACGATGCACGGTTCCGGTCCCTCCGCGATCGATGTATCGCTTGGGGTCACGCTTCATTTCGGCCAATTCCATTTGAATCGCGCGAATATCCTGCGATTCAAGATGAGCACGCTTAAAAATTCTAAGATCAGGTGCAACTTCGCTTTTTTCAATGTCAGTAGGGTGATCAGGTCCGTTTTCCGGTGTTCGTGTCATATTTCTAAAGACCCGTTGCACAATTAATTTCGAGCTGGTTTGGATGACGTGCGAGCAAAGATTGATGAAAAATGAAGAGAGATACTCCATGTATATCCACGAATTTTGAATCGGCCGCAGGCCGTAAGACGCCAAATCCAGCCGGAAGATAACTGTGCAAAGGGTCCTATATATATTCTATCACATCAAGAAGAAATCCGATTTTAGATCCTTCACATACAATTGCAACTCACGATTCCCGTTCCATTCATTCACACGAATATGAAAAGCAAGATCGATCGGGATGCCAAGAGTCATCCTCCGTTGATCCGCCAGATCTCCAAATCCAAACGCAATCGCCGGCAGAAGACGTCCGTGCGGGGATCTCACATTCAATTTGAGATGCTTTCCGTCGTTCCCGACCGTTGAAAACGAAACAACGGAAAGTCCGCGAGCGCAAAAAAGGGGTTCTTCGTTTCCACGACCGAAGGGACGCATGCGCTCGATCGCCTCGTGCAATTCCCAATCAATCTCTTCAAGCGTCACCTCTTTTTCGCACAACAGTCGTGGGATTAAATCTTCTTCCTTGATGGACTCATTCGCAAATGTTTGAAATGCGGCTATCGCTTTTTGCAAATTCTCTTCCCCGCGAATGGAAAATCCGCACGCTTGCGGATGTCCGCCAAATTTTTCAAGATACAAAGAGGCCTCACGAAGAGCGGCGGTCACATCGAACGTTCCCACCGTGCGGCCGGAACCAACATAGAGTTCATCAAATTTACCGATCACAAAAACAGGTCGATTGAAATCGTTGACCAATTTACTCGCCACCAGTCCGACAAGCCCGGGAGACCAGGATTCGCTGACGACGACAAGAAGCTTTGAATCCAAACTCGCGTCGCTCGCTTTGGATGACAGAAGCGATTTTGCCTCTTCATACATCCGTTTTGAAGCGCGTTGACGTTCTGTGTTTGTCTCATGTAAACGCATGGCAAGCTCAAGCGCACGCAAATCGTCTTCCTCAATAAGCAAATTCAGCGCCTCGCTTGCATGATTCATTCGTCCCGCCGCATTGAGCCGCGGACCGATCATGAATCCGATGGCGGTGGTATCAAGGTGTCCCCACTTCCCTCCGGCAATGTCAATCAACTTGCGCAATCCCGCACGTCGCGTTTTGTTGAGCACCTGCAGTCCAAATAACTCAAGCGCACGATTCTCCCCAACAAGCGGCATAATGTCCGTCACCGTCGCAATCGCCACCAAGTCAAGCAACCATTTTTCCTGTCCCCGGGCAATCGCCCCGCCACGCAAACGCGCCTCCTGATACAAGCCGCACGCCAATTTGAACGCCACTCCGGTTCCGCACAACGATTTATTCACATACGTTTCGCCCGGCACGAGAGGATGAATCAAGATCGCCTGATCCGGCAATTCTTCCGGCATGGTGTGATGATCACAGACGATGACATCGATCCCAAGTTCTTTTCCGCGATCGATCGCGGGCTTGTTGCTGATCCCGCAATCGACCGTGATCACCAGGGATGTTTTTTCGTGCGCTTTTAAATGTTCGATCGTTGACACGGACAGGCCGTAACCTTCTTTTTCGCGATGTGGAATGTAGGCGGTCATGTTTCGTTCATTAAAATTCAGCGCTCGACAAATATCGCGCAGGACGATGATAAGCACGGCTGAACCGCACACGCCATCCGCATCATAATCACCATGAACGGTGATGACTTCACCCATCTCACAGGCGGCGAACACGCGAGCGACGGCCTCATTCATGTGTAAAAATTGTTCCGGTGGGATGGAGTCGCGACTCCAGTCCGGTCCAAGAAAAACATCCATCTCTTCTTGTGTGCGTAACCCTCTGTTGAAAAGCAATGCCAATAAAACCGGATGAATATCCCGAAATTGTTGTTTTATCTCCTCTGAAAGCGGCTCGGTGACTTGCCAAGAATTCGGCATGTTTTAACATTTTTTAAAAACCAAAACTGAACATAAACATCACCATCGACAAAATCACCAGGATGGAAACCACGCTCCAAAAAATTCGAAACGCTTTCTTTTTCATAGGCATTATTCTCTTTTTAAAACTTTCAAATAAGCATCCGCCGGAATACTCACCTTTCCTTTTCCAAACTCGGCCATTTTCGCCTTTCCCTTCTTTTGTTTATCGAGGAGCTTGCGCTTACGGGTCACGTCTCCGCCATACAATTTGGCCGTGACATCCTTTCTCATCGCCGAGATGCGTTCAGACGCAACCACTTTCCCTCCCACGCAAGCTTGTAACTTAATCACAAAATTTTCCCGTGGAATCGTCTCTTTCAACACCGTGAGAACACGCCGTCCGGATCGTTCCGCTTCTTCTCGGTAAACCAGCGTGGCAAACGCATCCACCGCATCTTCAGCCACCAAAATATCCATGCGAACGACATCGGCGGGACGATAATCCAACAATTCATAATTCAGGGAAGCATAACCGGCGGTGATGCCTTTGAGCTTATCGTAAAAATCCACAATGATCATTGAAAGCGGAATTTCGTAATGCAAAATCGCGCGCTCACCCAAAAGATATTCCGTATTTTTGTAAATGCCGCGGCGCTCTTGCGTGAGTTGCATGACGGCCCCGATATATTCTGACGGCGAAACCACATCAATTTTCACCCACGGTTCTTCAATCTGTTCGATGTGCGAAGGATCCGGAAGTTCCAGCGGGCTTTTAATCGTCTTCATCTCACCGGAACGGCGCTTCACACGGTACGCGACGGATGGAACCGTCACGACGAGCTGTAAATCAAACTCACGTTCGAGTCGTTCTTTAAGAATTTCAAGATGGAGCATGCCAAGCAAACCAACGCGAAAACCGTATCCCAGCGCCGGTGAATGCTCGGACTCATACACCAAAGCCGAGTCGTTGAGTTTGAGCCGTTCGATCGCGTCGCGCAATCGCTGAAACCCGTCTCCTTCTTCCGGAAAAACACCCGCGTACACCATCGGCCGCACTTCTTTATATCCGGGCAAAGCTTCGATCGTTTTGGCGCCTGAAGTGATGGTATCTCCCACCCGACATCCGGAAATCTCTTTGAGCCCGGTCACGAGATAACCAATCTGTCCGCACTCAAGCTCCGGCGATGGATGTAAACCGCCCGGCACCACGGCTCCGACCTCAAGCACTTCCAGTTCCTTGCCTGTCACCATCATATGCACACGCTGGCCTTTTTTGAGCGAACCGTCAACCACACGGATGTACGCCATCACTCCGCGATAATCGTCGTAAAAAGAATCGAAGATCAGCGCGCGCGTGGGTGCCGTCGCATGGCCGGGCGGTTGCGGAATGCGATTGATGATTGCCTGAAGCAATGTGTCTACGCCTTCACCTGTTTTTCCGCTGACGGATAAAATTTCTTCCGGCTTGCATCCAAGCAGTTGCACCAATTCTTCCGTGCGGCGCGGAATGTTCGCCGCGGGCAAATCGATTTTGTTCAGCACGGGAATAATTTCCAGCTCTTCCTCAAGCGCGAGATACAAATTTCCAATCGTTTGAGCTTGCACGCCTTGCGTGGCATCCACAAGCAAAATCGCGCCCTCGACCGCCGCGAGTGACCGTGAAACTTCATAGTTGAAATCAACATGCCCGGGAGTGTCGATAAGGTTGAGCGTATAGCGGATCGCCTGAAACGAATAGTTCATGCGAGCAGGCGCCAGTTTGATGGTAATCCCCTTCTCGCGCTCCAGATCCATGGAATCCAAAATTTGCGCCTTCATGTGGCGTTTATCAACCGTACCGGTCATTTCGAGCAAACGATCTGACAAAGTTGATTTTCCGTGGTCAATGTGAGCGATGATGCAAAAATTGCGTATGTGGGATTGATCCATAGTCGGCTATTCTACTCTATCTCATATTCACTCTGAAAGGTTGGAACAACCACTTCTGTTCTTAGCACATGACGCAAATGCGTGGCAAACGCTTCTTTTGCCTCCACATCTCCGTGCGTTAAAAAAATCTTTTCAGGTATTTTCCCGTCTTCGGGATGAAGCCATCGCGTCAATTTGTTTTTATCACCGTGCGCGGAAAACGCGCCGATCGCCATCGTCTTCGCCTTCACCTCTACCGATTTTCCATAAATCCTGACCTTTTTTTCTCCTTCGTAAATGCGTCGGCCAAGCGTTCCCCGCGCCTGATAGCCGATGATGAGCACGATCGTATCGGGATTTGGAAGATACCGAAGGAGGTGGTGCATAATGCGTCCGCCACTCATCATCCCGGAACCGGCAATGATTATTTTCGGCAGCGGCTCCTGATTGATGGATTTCGATTCCTCCACGCTCAACGTTTCGCGCAAATTTTTGAAGCTGAAAAAATCTTTGTCAACGGAATGCGCGATGGGAGTATCAAACCGCAAATACGGTTTGAAATCTCGATAGAGCTGTGTCGCTTTGATCGCCATAGGGCTATCGAGAAAAATCGGTATGGTTGTATGCAAATCATTCTCTAAGATGCGATCAAGCGCGTAAAGCAGTTCTTGCGTGCGTTCGATGGAAAAGGCGGGAATGAGCAACACGGACTTTGTGGCAATCGTCTGTTCGATCACACCGCGCAATTTCGTTTCCCGCTCGCTTGCCGGTTCATGCTCGCGATTTCCATACGTTGACTCGCAAACAACCACGGAGGCGCGCGAAATCGGTTCCGTTTCCGGAAGAATCGGAACGTCGTCATTGCCGATATCACCTGAAAAGATAACTCGCTTCCCTTCCGCTTCGATGGAAATATAGGCGGAACCAAGCACATGTCCCGCATCGTGAAAATAGACTTTGATTCCCGGCGCAAGATCGATCTGCTCGTGATACGTCACGCCTTTCACGAGACGAAATGTTTTCAACAAATCATCCATCTCATAGAGCACCGGGCTTCCGCAACGTTTTGCTTCCTCGACCATGATGTGATGAGCGTCTTCCATGACCAATTTTGCCAATCCCACACACGGATGCGTCATATAAATCGGCCCGTGAAAACCTTTGTCAACCAATTTTGGCAGACGTCCCGTATGGTCCGCATGCGGATGCGTCACAAAAACGGCTTCCACGTGTTTCGGATCAAACGCAAACGGTTGTAAATTCTTCTCACCGCACATATGCTCGCCTTGAAACATCCCGCAATCAAAAAGATAGGAATGTTCCCCTCCACGATCATCTTTTACTTTGAGCAAGTGACAAGAGCCGGTGACTTCACGAACGGCACCATGAAAAGAAATTGTCATATCGCTTGATTATACTTGAAACGATTGAAAAACTCGATGTGATATCTCTACGCACCTGTTGATCTTTCTCTCCTTTTCCCCTAACATCCATTCGTTATGAAATTGGAGTGGAATAAACAGCAAAGACCGATTGTGGCGCTTTCGCCAATGGCCGACATGACGGACTCGGCGTTTTGTCGTACGGTGAGATCCATCTCTGTGATCGAACGGTCTTACGGGGTCATTGTTTTTCGCGAAATGGTTTCTTCCGAAGCGGTGGTTCGCGGAAATGAAAAAACGCTCGGCATGACGGAAATCCATCCGGATGAGCGTCCGATCGTCCAACAACTCTTTGGCAGTGATCCTGACACCATGGCCACGGCGGCGCGCATCATCGAGCAACGACATCATCCGGAAGGATTTGATGTGAATATGGGATGTCCGGTCTATAAAATCGTCCATAACTTTAACGGCGCCGCCCTCATGAAAGAGCCCGCGCGCGCGACGGCCATCATAAAAAAAATGAAAGCGGCGATTTCCGTTCCACTGTCCATCAAAATTCGCACGGGTTGGAGCGACAAAACGGAATGTCTTGAATTCGCAAAGGTCATCGAAGACGCGGGCGCTGATCTCATCACCATTCATGGCCGCACAAAAATGCAAGGGTATTCCGGTCTTTCCGATTGGGATCAAATTGCGAAGGTTAAACAACGAATTTCCATTCCTGTCTTGGCCAATGGAGATATCCACACAGCGCCATTGACTCTCAAAGCGCTTGAACAGACGGGATGCGACGGGGTGCTTATTGCGCGGGGTGCTCTTGGAAACCCATGGGTGTTTCAGCAGATGTTCGATCTGTTGCGAGGTCGTGTTCCCTCTTGCGTCAGCATGCGCGAACGCGTCGAGACCATCAAACTTCATCTCTCCTTTCATTTGGAACAATATGGATCCGCCGGCGTCAAAACGTTTCGCAAACATTTGAGCTGGTACTTGAAAGGAATCGACGGAGCAAAGCCGTTTAAGGAACGCCTCCACACCGCGCAAACCAAGCAGGATATGATCGACATTTTAGATGAAATGCTTTTCAATGGATTTCGAATCGATTCGCTTTCGACTCGCGATGCCGTTCATCCTCTGGCTTCCAAACGCCTGCTCATGGCGAAATAACAATCAATTCCGGGGATAACTCGGGATGGATCAGAAAAAATATGATTATCGGCATCCTCATTTTTTCAGAACCAAAATTCGAAACGTCCGCAGGCGTTGAACGACTGGCACAAGCCGCACAACAACGGGATCATCACGTCGCTTGTCTGTACGAACCATACTTTAATGTGTCAGGAAACGAAATCTGGTATGAAGGAAAGGTCATGTCTCAAATGGATGTGATCGTTGCGCGCCCGAATTTCATCGAAGAGCCCGGACTGCACGCTCATGTGGTTCGCGCACTTTTGAAACAAAATCATCCTGTGGTGAACGGGCTTCCATCCTACGGTGCGGTCAAAAATAAAATCGAGCAGATTCAAGAATTTGACCGACAGCACATTCCGTATCCGCAAAGCATTATTTGCAAAAAACCTGAATTTGCCAAAGAAGCCGCGCGGCGCATCGGCTTTCCGGTCATGATCAAAGTGGCATTTGGAACCGTTGGATCCGGTGTCTTCTATGCAGATTCGGAAGAAACCTTTCAACCCATTGTTGATTATTTGCACATTCGGGATCGCAACCCCATGATTGTTCAAAAATTTATCCGGGAGGCGGATCGAAAAGATCTGCGAGTTTTTGTCGTTGGGAAAAAAATCATCGCGGCAATGGAACGCATGGCGCCGGCACGAGACGTTCGCGCCAATACCACACACGGCGGAATTGGCGTGAAAGTCAAACTCACTCCTTCGGAAAAAAAATTGGCCATCAGAGTGGCACAAGGATTTGATCTTGAAATCGCCGGCGTGGATTTGATTCGATCTGCGACAGGCCCTCTTGTGCTTGAAGTAAACGCCAATCCGGGATTTGCAGAACTTGAAAACGCAACCAACATCAACGTTGCGGATGCGATCATTGAGTATGCCATAAAACGTGTTAAGCCGCAACCGTAAGAAATCTCACAAGTAAATCAGCGGCCGCGTCAATTTCCTCTCGCTCCAAGAGCATTTTGACGCGCGGTTCTGTTTGCATCAGTGCGCGGCAACGAGCCGCATAACCCTCTGTGACATAACGTTTAGCTGATTCTTCCAGATCCGGAGAGAGGGCGAGCCGTTCAATGACTTGCACTTGAACACTAATCTGGAGCTCTGACAGAGACTTCTTTTTTTCAAAACTTCGGTCGAAATCCAGATGGACATGCCTTTGATTCATAAGACCCTTTGCACAATTAATTTCGAGCTGGTTTGGATGACGTGCGAGCAA